>QNES01000105.1 GCA_003645255.1 Gammaproteobacteria bacterium | reverse complement strand
TTTCAGTCTTTTAATTATCTCAAATCAGATTTATTTCACATTTTAGCAAATATTGGCTCTGATGAATATACTATTACGTATATTTAAATAATGTTAAAATACTTTTGTACTACTACTTAATATACTAGTCAACTATACCATGTTGCAATTATTACATTCATTTTTGGTAACGAGAAAATTGTGAATAACTATAAAGATACTTTAAATTTACCTAAAACAAATTTTCCCATGCGGGGCAATTTGTCCAAGCGTGAGCCAGATTTTCTAAAGCATTGGGAAGAAATCAATTTATATCAAAAGCTTCGGCAACAGGGGCAAGAGCTGCCCACTTTTATCCTACATGATGGTCCCCCTTATGCTAATGGCGATATTCATATCGGTCATGCGGTCAATAAAATTATCAAAGACATTATTGTCAAAGCCAAGACCTTAAACGGTTTTGATGCCCCCTACCTGCCTGGATGGGATTGTCATGGGCTTCCCATTGAATTGGAGGTGGAGAAAAAACGGGGTAAAGCCGGTCATAAAGTGGATGCTCAAAAGTTTCGTGAAGCTTGTCGCCAATATGCGACACGACAAGTTGAACGGCAGCGTGTTGATTTTAAAAGGTTAGGTGTTATTGGGGATTGGGAGCATCCTTATTTAACCATGAATTACCACACTGAGGCTAATATTATTCGTGCCTTAGGGCGGGTTATCGCCGCTGGCTATTTGGTTAACGGTTTTAAACCCGTCCATTGGTGTAGCGATTGTGGTTCCGCATTAGCGGAGGCAGAAGTCGAATATGAAGATAAGGAATCGATAGCAATTGATGTACGCTTTGCCGCTATCAATGAAGAAGCTTTGTTAGCACGTTGTCATCATGCACCTGATCATATTGGTTCCGGACCATTGTCAATGGTCATCTGGACCACGACTCCCTGGACTTTACCTGCGAATCAGGCTGTGGCGTTGCATCCGGAATTAGAATATTCAGTGGTGCAGTGTGAAGATAGCCAATATGGACCTGAGCGTTTAATTGTAGCTGAAGCTTTGCTCAAAGATACGATGTTCCGTTATAGCATAGAACATTATCATGTCGTGGCTTATTGCCAGGGTAAGGATTTAGAAGGTTTGTATTTGCAACACCCCTTTTATGAGCGTCAAGTGCCCATTATTTTAGGTGAACATGTCACGCTTGAAGCGGGAACGGGTGCTGTACATACTGCCCCTGGACATGGTCAAGATGATTATGTGGTAGGGCAGCGTTATGATTTACCTATTGATAATCCGGTCGGTGACAAGGGTCATTTTTTACCGGATACACCCTTATTTGCCGGTGAACATGTGTTTAGTGCCAATGAACATGTCATTGAGGTTCTAAAAGGGCGGGGTCAATTGGTACATGAGTGTCGTATTCGCCATAGCTATCCCCATTGCTGGCGGCATAAAACCCCAATTATTTTTAGGGCGACACCGCAATGGTTTATCAGTATGGATAAACAAAATTTGCGTCAAAAGGCGTTAGAGGCGATTAAAACGGTTACCTGGACTCCTGATTGGGGTTTTCAACGTATTGAAGGTATGGTGATAAATCGACCTGATTGGTGTATTTCACGACAACGTTATTGGGGTGTACCTATTTCTTTGTTTGTCCATAAAAAAACAGGAGAATTGCATCCTCGCACCCAAGATTTTATTGAAATCGTCGCCCAACGAGTAGAACAAAGCGGTGTTGATGCCTGGTTTGAACTTGAACCTGCTGAATTATTAGAAAATGAAGTTGAAGAATATGAAAAAGTCACTGACACCTTAGATGTATGGTTTGATTCTGGGGTGACTCATACGACGATTTTGGAAAATCATGAGCATCATCATGTACCGGCGGATTTGTATTTAGAAGGCTCGGATCAACATCGCGGTTGGTTTCAATCTTCACTACTGACTTCTATTGCCATGCGTCAGGGTGCTGCACCTTATAAAGGGGTGCTGACACATGGTTTTACGGTAGATGCGAAGGGCAGAAAAATGTCTAAGTCCTTGGGCAATGTGATCGCACCGCAAAAGGTGATTAAAACTTTAGGTGCGGATGTTTTGCGTCTATGGGTAGCAGCGACTGATTACCGTGGTGAAATGTCCGTTTCTGATGAAATTTTAAAACGAGTGGCGGATGCTTATCGGCGATTACGTAATACGGCTCGGTTTTTATTGGCGAATTTGCATGATTTTAATCCGGAAGCAGACTGCGTGGTACCTAATGAGATGTTAGCCCTGGATCGCTGGGTGGTTGATCGCGCCTTTCATTTACAAAAAGAGTTGATTGAAGCCTACGATACTTATTCATTTCATGTTGTTTATCAAAAACTGCATCATTTTTGCGCGATGGAATTAGGCGGTCTTTACCTTGATATTATTAAGGATCGTCAATACACCTGTCAAACCAATAGTCTGGCTCGACGTTCTGCACAAACGGCTTTATATCATATTGTGGAAGCCTTGGTACGTTGGTTTGCTCCCATACTCAGTTTTACGGCTGAGGATATTTGGCGTTATATGCCTGGTAAGCGGGGCGAATCGGTATTATTAGAGGCAAATTGGTATGATGGTCTTTTTCCATACACGGTTGATACAAACAAATGGGAAAAAATCTTTGCTGTGCGTGAAGTCGTCAATAAGGAATTGGAAAAACTGCGTGTTTCAGAAACCATCGGTTCTTCCTTAGATGCCGAAGTTGATTTGTATTGTGATGATGTGCTTTATACACAATTAACCATGTTGGGCGATGAATTACGTTTTGTGTTTATCACTTCTTATGCGAGGGTACTTCCGATAGATGCTAAACCAGCAGAAGCTGTCGCAGGGGAGGATTTTTGGCTTCAAGCAAAACCGTCAGCACATCCTAAATGTGTCCGTTGCTGGCATCATCGTGAAGACGTGGGAACTCATTCGGAACATCCAGAACTATGTGGACGTTGTGTAGAAAATGTGATAGGGAAAGGGGAGGAACGTGATTATGCCTGACAAACAGCCTTTTTTTCAATGGCGTGCTCTTAAAAAGGGGGAAGCGAGTGCTTTAATTTGGTTATGGTTATCCCTATTAGTCGTGGGACTGGATCAAGTAACTAAAATATGGGCGAGTGCCGCTTTAGAGTTTAATCAACCGGTGAACGTATTACCCTTTTTTGATCTGAGATTATTGCACAATGCAGGTGCAGCTTGGAGTATTTTGGCAAACGCTGGCGGGTGGCAACGCTGGTTTTTATCCGGATTAGCGATTATCGTGACGGGTGTCATCATTGTCTGGTTGAGCCGCATCAAGCGTCAACAATATTGGTTAGGTTTTGCACTAGCACTCGTTATTGGTGGGGCGCTGGGTAATGTGATTGATAGACTTATGTATGGGTATGTTATTGACTTTATTGATATATATTACCAGGGGTGGCATTGGCCGGCATTTAATATTGCGGATAGTGCTATTAGTATGGGGGTTGTTATATTGTTAATAGATGCTATTTTTAATAATGATTAATGAAGGATAGGGTTTTACGTGTTAGAAATCCGATTTTTGAAAAAATCGGATTTCTTAATAATATTCAAGATGGATACAAAAATGGTATTTCTAGAGATGTTCAGATAAATATTTTTGCTTTAAGACCTGCCAGGTTTTGAAAACCTGGCAGGTCTGATAACTTTTATTTTCCTGAAAAACTATATAACCATTAACCGCTAACCATCATTAACGGCTAACAACAGTTGAGCGGTGCGTAAAATTTTGCCGCGTGAAAAAAGAAATTGGAAGCGTCTCCCCCCTTTTTGCCGCCATAATACGGTTGAGCGAACACCTGCTAATAATAATGCACGGATCTTATCAGCATTATTTTGATTATCTAAAAAACGTCGTTCACCATTTACTTTAATACGAAAATCTAAAGTACTTAAAGTGTTAATGTACAAATTGGCTAAATAAACTATCACATTAGGGTGAGCCACCGCATACATTTCTGTCTGTGCTTGAGCTGATTCAATGCCTCCCTTAATGCTTGCCAACATATCTTCCTTTTTCATCAGCTTACGTTCTAAAATAATCATTCCAAGCACATAGTGCATGACTTCCATATTTCGCTGTCCCGCTCCCAATTGTCCACATAATACTTGCAAACCCGTTTTGATTCCACTGAGTCCACCATAAACCGCCTCAACTGAGGAAGCATCAACTTCTAACAGGCTTTGAATACTGGCTTCAAAGGGAGCTTGATCAAACAAGCCTTTACACGCAATTTGCTGTACTAAGTCAGCCGTTTGGAACATGCCTGCTAATGCCAGTGTGCTGTTTTCTATACTCATTTATTTTAATAATCGGTTTTTTCGATAAAAGTCAAATTAAACGATGCCAAAGTTTGGCATATTTAGTGAACCTATAAAAATCTGCCTGGTTTATATCGGCGTTTTCGGTTAGGCACTATTTAGAATATAGTGATGGAAGTTAAGGCAAACAAGAAAAAAAGTGTAAAAAGCCCTACGCTTAACGGAAGTGTGATTTCAGGCAAAAAAAAAGTGTACGCCTAACGACGTACACTTCAACAAGGAGGAATTGAAAAATGGTGGAGGTGGCGAGTATTGAACTCGCGTCCGCAAGTCCGCCGCCTTTGGTTCTACATGCTTAGCCCTATCTTTAAATTTAACGACTAGTTATCCGATGGGCAGGATAATCTAACCGTGATTCTGGTAAAGTTTAGCGGAATCAATCCCAGACGTATCTACCCGCGATCTTGTGAGAGTCGATCTCTGAAAGCCGGTCAAAAAGCACCGACGCTAAGCGCACAAGCACGTACTCAGTCAGAGACTGGCTATTTAAGCTGCCAGAGCGTAGACGTCGTCGTTGGCGACTATCTTTTGTTTTGCAGTTGGTTTTGCGAGGTAGCTGCACCTCGACATGCCCCGCAAGTTTTGTAACCCACGTCGAAACCAAGTCACCCCCAAAAAGTGGTTTTATTGATTTTTTATGGAAATCATTTTTTATTCTTAAAGTAAATTATAGTGATTACAAATCAAATTGTCAAGGAATTTTTGTGATTTTTTTGAAATTCTTTATTTTTATTATATTATTCAATTAGTTAGAACTTAAATTTAATTATTTTATTTCAAAAAATTGAATACAACGGATTACTGAGTAGTTACGGATAGTGTTTTCATCAGTATTTCATTCGGTAGTGTTTCATTGTCTGTTTCAAAGCTATTGAATGACATCGCTTCGCGTTATCCATTTATCTAATGTGGCAAATAATTGATCCATATTGATAGGTTTAATAATATAGTCATTCATTCCCGCTGCCAGGCATTTTTCCCGTTCACCATTCATGGTGTTAGCAGTCATAGCGATTATCGGTAACTTATCATGTTGGGGATTTTTCCTAATTAATCTGGTTGCTTTATAACCATCCATTTCTGGCATTTTTATATCCATCAGCACGGCATCAAAATTAACTTCAGCAAGCATTGCCACCGCTTTTTTGCCATTATCCACGATATCTGCAACTAAACCATGGCATTCTATCATTTTTCGTATCACTTGTTGATTAATGCGATTGTCCTCAACTATTAAAATTCGTTCTTCCTTGATACTCTTTGCTGTAGTTGTTATATCCGTTTTTTTATGGAGTGATAACACTACACTAAAACTAAAGGTACTTCCCTTGCCCAGTTTGGAATTTACCCGAATTTCTCCACCCATCATTTTCGTCAACGGTTTACAAATGGCGAGTCCTAACCCGCTGCCACTAAATTGGCGCGTGGTAGAAGCATCGGCTTGGATAAACGCATCAAACAAATGGAAGATTATCTCTTTGGATATCCCAATACCAGTATCTTTAACGGAAAAAAGCAGCTTGACTTGTTCATTTTCGGTTGAAATTAATTTTACCTTAATGACAATATTGCCCGTTTCCGTAAATTTAATCGCATTACTTAGAAGATGAAGAAGAATTTGTCTGAGCCGTAAAGAATCCCCTACCAGATGACGGGGAACATTTTTATCTATGGTGATGTGTAATGCCAACCCTTTTTCTTCAATCTTTATCTTTAGCAGGTTGGATAAATAGTTGAGTATGTCATCCAAATAAAAATTGATAGGTTTTATACTTAACTTACCCGCTTCAATTTTGGAAAGTTCAAGAATGTTAGTGATAATTTCTAGTAAAGATTCAGATGAAGAGTGTACACGGGTTAGATAACTTCGTTGCTTATCACTTAGTACTGTGTTTAAAGTAAGTTGGGTAAAGCCCATGATCGAATTCATAGGCGTGCGAATTTCATGGTTTATGTTGGCAAGAAATTCGCTTTTTGCCCTGCTAGCTTGTTCTGCCATTTCTTTAGCAACATTTGCCTGGTGATTAGCTATCTCAAGATCAGCCATCATATTGAGTAAGTTATTTCGCACTAGTGCTAATTCGTCAACACGTTTTTGTAGTACCTGTTCTATCTCTTCGCGTTCTTTTATTTCCTGCTTTAGGCGTTCATTTTTTTCATGGAAACGCTTTTGTAAGTGCCGTAGGGCTAAATGTGTTTCAATACGGGCAATGACTTCTTCTATCTGAAAGGGTTTGGTAATGTAGTCCACACCACCAAAGGCTTTTACCTTATCTAGCACTTTATCCATAGCACTGATAAAAATAACAGGAATATGACGAGTTTGGGCAGAAGCTTTTAATTGTTGACAGACTTCATAGCCATTCATTTCTTGCATGAGAATGTCAAGCAAAATCAAATCAGGGGGAGTTGATTGTGCAACTAATAGTGCCTGAGATTCACTATGTGCCTGTCGAACTTTATACCCATGCTTGTTTAAGATTTCAATTAAGATATGTAAATTTTCAGGCAAACTAGAAACAATCAGAATATCGCCCTTGTATGTATTTATTTGATTTTCTGTCATGATTCTAAATTTATTCTATAAGTTTAAGAAATAAGATTTTTTCAAAAATCGGATTTCTAAGTTCAAAAAGCGAGTTTTGATCGATCCTCTATACTTTATTGTTTGATAATAACTGATAACTAATAATTAATTAAAATCCTGTATACTTAGGAATGAGTATTGAATAATATACTTTCGATACTAAACCTGCCAGGTTTTTTAAACCTGGCAGGTTTGGCTTGAAAGTTTTTTCAGTTCTTAAAATCTCATTCCTTATCAGATAAGCTCTTTTTTATATTTCAACTGTGATATGAGACAATCTTCAAAACTAATATCATCCCGCACACCAAGATAAGTGGGCTGGTAAAGATTACCACCCTTATAGGCATAAAGATATCGAACTTCAATAATTGAATCAACCGCCGGTATTTTTTTATTGGGTGGAATGGTGACATTTCCCACATTTACTTGCTTTTTATCGGCGATAACCGCAACCGCAACACTGCGTTTCTGATTGTGTGAGGTAACAATGACCGATGCGGTGGCATAGAATTTGAATTTCATTTGATTTCCGCCACTGTTAGGTCTGCCAGCAGTGTAGGGGGCTGATGGTTTTTTGAAGACAATGCCCTCCATGCCTGAAGCTTTTAAGCGGTCATACAATTGTTGTTTTTCTTTTTTTGCTGTTTCAACGATGACGATTGAACCGTTAAAACCCAAGTTTTCAAGGTGTGACAGCCTTTCGCTGTAGGGTGCAGATCTGACATCAGTATTATCAATTTCCAATAGATCAAAGACAAACAGTTGCTCCCCGACGGCTTCACCATCAATTAGGTAAGATTGTTCAACTTGACTGGCACTATTGAGTATTGTATCAGGCGCACCGATAGAAAGCCCTTTTCTGTTGATTGCTGTTATCGAATCGGTTTTGTGGAGCAGCATTCTCCTCCCGTCATACTTTTCCTGCGCCCACCATTTATTGTCTTTAATGAGTTGAAGCGCAACGGCTTCTTCAACAAAGTTTAATAATTGGCAGTGGACTCCCGTATCCTTCATATCCGTGTCTGTATGAACATATTTTGAACCTTCTTCGCCTGGTGTATAACCTTTCGACGTTTTGCTTTTTACAAGTTTATCGTATATTTTCTTAGCGGAAGCATAATCAACAGGTGTTTTTGTTTTAGTGCCTGTTCTGAGCGTCGCCCCCCGACGACCATAAGCAAAATTCACCACAAAAAGCTGGCTCTCAACTTCTTCCATAGAAGCTTTGTAAACTTTATCGCTTGTACCCTGTTTAAAATACAATGTGATGTTTTCAGAAGTCATCAGTTTTTCCTTTAGTTTGAAGACCTGACAGGTTTATAAAACCTGTCATATCTGCCCGGAAATTCACACACTAATTATCATGAACATAATCACTTTCTGGGGCAATCAGACATCCACAGCCCTTCTCATCAAAAAATTCATCTTCAACAAACTCGCAATTTAACTCAATTTCTTCGTCTTTACATTCTTCTTTATTTTCGCTGACATACTCCTTGAAACTATGAAGTGTACCGGATTGTCTTATTTGTTGATAGACATATTCTATGCTCTTCATTTGCCTTAAATTAAGGGCAGTGGCATAAAAATTATAAGCCAGGAATGCCTCCATTCTAGGTATTATTGTATGTATTTCAAATCGACCGGTGGGATTTTTTTTATTCGCTTTGATTTGTACGATATACAGTAAGCCCTCTCCCCAACCTAAACTGAGCATGAAGGGTCCTAAAAAATCACTGTTTTTGGGTAACATGTCAGTCGGTTTCCAATCATCTGAATCAATATGGACCCATTTAAAACCCACTAATGGTAAAGCACCTTTTTTGGGGGACCAAACCCTTTTTTTGCCCTGTTGAATCCAGTTTTTAGGCACTTCAATGGTAATATTCGCTTCCTTGATTTCTAGGGATTTATATTTTAGGGGCGAAATGGACAATGGTTCAGCGTTGGTTACTTGGAACAGTAGCACAAAATTAATAATCAGGATAAATTTTTTCATAATATTGTTAATGATTAGTAGTTAATAGTTAATGGTACAAAGAAATTATTAAAAACCAAGTTTATTAAAGAAACTTGGTTTCTAATAACCATTAAACATTAACCATTATTATTTAGCAACTTGACTTTGGTAATACTCCATCAAAATTTTAGCCACCTCTGGACGTGAAAACTCAGGCGGCAAATCTTTGCCCTCAGATAACATCTTACGCACCTTCGTACCCGAAAGTATGACAAAATCCTCCTTGCTATGATCAGGTACATCACGCATCATCACCACCTTATTCAATTTCTTGGAATAGGCAGTATGATCCGCACGGAAAATTTCGATTAGAAGCGCACCAGGTGGTACCCTTTCTTCAAAAATCTTTTGAGAGTCAAAAGCACCATAGTAATCACCTACACCAGCATGATCACGACCCACAACAAAATGGGTACAGCCTGCGTTTTGACGGAATGTCGCGTGTAATACCGCTTCACGGGGTCCAGCGTAGAGCATATCGAAACCGTAACCAGTAACCATGACAGTATTAGGCGGAAAATAGACTTCTACCATCTTACGAATCGCAGCATCACGCACTGGCGCCGGAATATCACCAGGCTTCAATTTACCAAGCAACATGTGAACGAGGATACCATCCGTTTTGAGGGTCTCGTGTGCCATCCTGCATAATTCTTCATGAGCGCGGTGCATCGGATTGCGCGTTTGAAAGGCAACTACTTTATTCCAACCACGTTCAGCAATTTCATTGCGAATTTCAACAGCGGTGCGGAAGGTGTCCGGAAAATCTTGCTGAAAGTAGCTGAAATTCAAAACTTGAATGGGACCTGAAATAGCGTATTTACCCAGATTGCTAAAAGTCGTCGCGCCTGGATGTTCTGCATCTGAGGTGGTAAAAATATTTTCAGTCATCGCTTTGAGTTGCTCAGCACTGATTTCTTCAATGGCATCAATGTTTTGAATTGCCATTACCGGGTTGCCTTCCGAATTAGGATCACGCAAAGCAATGCGTTTAGCATTTTTAATCGCTGAAATATCATCAGTGCGATTAAAAATAGGCACCGGCCAAAATAAGCCACTGGTGGTATGCAATTTTTTGGCAACACTCATCGCATCAGCCACATTCATATAACCGGTCAATGGGTTAAAATAACCGGCACCGAGCATCACGGCATTCGCCGCGGCTGCCGAATTGAGTAATAAAGAAGGTAAACCTTCAGCTTCTTTTTGGAGTTCATGATGCTGCTTGACATCATAAACAAATAAAGGGTTTAAAGTTTCAGAGCCATGTGGCTTGATCATTCATTTTCTCCTAATTGCTAATAATTAATTTATACTTACCCGAAAAATTGGGAACGTACCCGGATTATTATAACCTAAAAAAACTTTTATCAAGCAAAGAATTTTTGACTTGATGTTTAAGTTTTTAAAGTCTGACAGCATCAAAAAATACTATTTTTGACAAAAATAGTATTTCTAAGGAGGCTCTTGCAAAACTGTTTTTAGCCTTATAGTTTTTCACATAAATAACTATATATCCCATTAACCATTAACCATTAAGCATCAACTTGCTTTTTTCAAATACACCAACAATAACGAAATAGCCGCCGGCGTTATACCAGGCATCCGCGATGCTTGCCCAATGGTTGTAGGGCGATGTTCTATCAACTTTTGGCGTACCTCGTTAGAAAGCCCTTTAGCCAGGGTATAATCAAAATCTGCAGGCAATACCGTTTCTTCATAGCGGCGCAAACGCGCTATTTCCATCTGTTGGCGTTCAATATATCCCCCATATTTTTGTTGTATTTCAATCTGTTGCTGAATTTCCAGGGGAACGATAGTAGAAGCGACGGGGGATAAACGGAGTAAATGTTCATAAGTCACCTCCGGGCGGCGCAATAATTCTAAAGCCGTAATTTCCCGACGTATAGTTGTCATATCAAGTGCCGCTATTTCTTCATCATTGGGACGAATCCATAATTGACTTAGGCGTTTTTTTTCCGCCTCAATCCCGGCTTCTTTCGTTTCAAAAGCTCGCCATTGCTTGTCAGCAACGAGTCCTAATGTCCGCCCTTTTTCAGTCAAACGTAAATCCGCATTATCTTCGCGTAGTAGTAAACGGTATTCCGCACGACTAGTAAACATACGATAAGGCTCATTCGTACCCCGCGTTATCAAATCATCAATAAGCACACCTATATAAGCTTCATCGCGGCGCGGAGTCCAAGGCACTTTGCCTTGTACCTGTAAAGCGGCATTTAATCCCGCTATCAAACCCTGAGCTGCTGCTTCTTCATAGCCGGTTGTACCATTGATCTGCCCTGCAAAAAATAAACCCTTGATATATTTTGTTTCTAAACTTGGCAGCAAATCACGCGGATCAAAAAAATCATATTCAATCGCATAACCTGGGCGTGTAATATGAGCCTTTTCAAAACCCAGGATAGAACGCACCAATGCTAATTGAATATCAAACGGTAAACTGGTTGAAATACCATTTGGATAAACTTCATACGTCTCCAAACCTTCCGGCTCAACAAAAATTTGATGCGAAGCCTTATCAGCGAAACGAACAATTTTATCCTCAATAGAGGGACAATAGCGGGGACCAATACTATCAATCACACCCGTATACATCGGAGAACGATCTAGCCCGCCGCGAATAATCTCATGGGTACGTTCATCAGTCCGTGTAATATGACAAAGCACCTGGGCAGGGTGCTGACTCGCATCGCCTTGAAAGGAAAATACCGGTATCGGCTCATCCCCAGGTTGCCTGGTCATCACTGAATAATCTAGGCTACGACTATCTAAACGGGGCGGTGTCCCTGTTTTCAAACGACCCACACGAAATGGCAATTCACGTAAACGCTGTGCCAACGCATTTGCAGGTAGCTCCCCTGCCCTTCCCCCAGGAGTATGGCTTAAACCAATATGAATTAACCCGGCTAAAAAAGTCCCAGTCGTCAATACCACAGTGGGTGCAAAAAAGCGGATACCCGTTTGGGTCGTGACACCGATAACGCTTTGATTTTCAATGATTAAATCATCAACCGCCTCTTGAAACAGTTGTAAATTATTTTGGGTTTCAATCGCTTTTCGGACTACCGCTTTATATAAAACACGATCCATTTGAGCGCGCGTTGCACGAACAGCAGGTCCCTTTCTTGCGTTCAGTATACGAAATTGAATACCGGCTTGATCAGCAGCTTTTGCCATTAAGCCCCCTAAAGCATCAATTTCTTTGACCAAATGCCCCTTACCAATTCCCCCAATAGCGGGATTACAAGACATTTGCCCCAAAGTTTCAACGTGATGCGTTAGCAAAAGGGTACGCATGGACAAGCGGGCTGCTGCCAGGGCTGCTTCAGTACCTGCATGTCCACCACCTACAATAATAACATCAAAATTTTCAGGATAATTCATTATATAATTGGGAATTGAATTTGATATAATTAATTATGATTTAAATTGTCAAATTTAGGTACGAAATTTATAATATAGTTATCCAGATAAATATTGCGACTGAAAAATTTTTCGAGTTTAACCTTAGAATAAATTCTAAGGCTAAAAGTTTAAGTTCCCTAAAGGGGAGTACTCAAAACGGGTTTAGTCGGTTTTAACCGACTTAAGCTTTTAGCCTTAGAATTTATTCTAAGGCAATAATTTTACTGAACAAAACTTTTCTAGCTAACTATAAAGGATACCAACAAAGATGGAAAAACCCATTATTGCTATTACCCTCGGTGATGTAGCAGGCATCGGTCCGGAAATTGTCGTTAAATCACTTTTTCATCCCAAAGTGTATGAAGTTTGCCGGCCGGTAGTCATTGGAAATCAAGATGTGCTTAAAAACACATTGTTCCTTTACGACAAAACCACAAAGGTTAATGTCATTAAAAAACCCTGGCAAGGGGAATATCAACGAGGTACGATTGACTTAATTGACATGCAAAATATAGACGTGTCAAAACTGAAAATGTGTACCGTTCAAGCGATATGTGGACGAGCAGCTTATGACTACATTGAAAAAGCGATCAAGTTAGCCCTGGCTGGAGAAGTGGACGCTATTGCTACCGCCCCTATTAATAAGAAATCACTCCACGCAGCCCAAATGGATTACATTGGTCACACAGAAATATTGGCTGCCATAACGAAGACGGAAGACCCGATGACTATGCTTGAAGTCCGGGGGATTCGGATTTTTTCTCTATCGCGTCATGTGTCGCTACGTCAAGCTTGTGATCTCATCACGCAAGAGCGGGTATTTGACTATATTATACGCTGCTCTGAAACCCTGAAAAAATTAGGAGTGACTGATGGAACTTTAGCGGTAGCTGGCTTGAATCCACATAGTGGTGAAAACGGCTTACTAGGCGATGAAGAAACCAAATATATTGGACCCGCGATCAAAGAAGCCCAAGCACGCGGATATCAAGTCGTCGGACCTATCGGTGCAGATTCCGTATTTTATAAGACATTACAGGGACACTATAATGCGGTGTTATCGCTTTACCATGATCAAGGTCATATTGCGGCAAAAACCTTAGATTTTGAAAGAACGGTTTCTATTACTAACGGACTCCCATTTTTAAGAACCTCGGTTGATCATGGGACTGCTTTCGATATTGCGGGAAGAGGTATTGCTACAGAAGTAGGAATGACAGAGTCGATTCTGGTCGCTGCTAAATACGCCCCTCTTTTCAAGAAGCAAAGTTGATGGATGGGAAAATGGGTATGTAGGGGCAAACTTGCGTGTTTGCCCCGAAAAATTAACTCAAAAATTCAAGCTTGAAATGGCAAATATAATGGTTAATATTGCCCCCCAAACAAAAAAGTTTACATTAATCTAATGAGGTAATTATAATGGAAATTTTCGGTCCTATCCCTTCCAGACGCTTAGGACGCAGTCTAGGTATTAACAATATTCCCCCTAAAGCTTGCTCTTATTATTGTACTTATTGCCAAGTTGGGCCCACTGAAGAAACAGAGATAGCACTTCGTCATTTTTATGGTGCAGATTATCTCGTGAAATTGGTTAAGGAGCGTGTTGCACAACTCAAAAAACAGGGCGAAGCAATTGATCATCTATCCTTTGTGCCAGATGGTGAACCCACACTTGATGCTGATCTTGGTGAAACCATAGATAAATTACGTCCTTTGGGTATTAAGATTGCTATTATTACTAATGGCTCGCTGCTATGGCGCGAAGATGTGCGTGAAACACTCAAAAAAGCGGACTGGGTATCCCTGAAAGTGGACACGGTTGATGAGAAAATTTGGCACCGTCTCAATATTCCCCACCGCAACCTTAAACTAACAAGTATTTTGGAAGGAATGATGATATTTGCCAAAGAATATAAGGGGACTTTGGTAACCGAAACGATGTTAGTTAAAGATCGTAATGTGAGTGAAAAAGCCGCGATTGGAATCGCCAATTTTATTCACCGCCTTGAACCAAAAAAAGCCTATTTTTTAATACCGACTCGTCCGCCAGCGATTTCTACTATTTATCCCCCTAGCGAAGCGGAATTGAATCAAGTTTATCAAATTGTCAGCCGCAAAATATCGAATATTGAATATTTGACTGGCTATGAAGGCAACGCTTTTGTTTCTACGGGCAATCCTACTGAAGATTTATTGAGTATTACAGCTGTCCATCCCATGCGTGAAGAAGCAGTGCGCGAATTATTGGCGACAAATCAAGCAGATTGGATTATCGTTGAAAATCTTCTCAGAGAAGGCAAAATAATGGAAACGGAATATGAGGGCAAGATATTTTATATGCGGCGTTTCACAAAAAAGTAACGGAGCAGGTTGCAAACCTGCTCCAGCAAAAAAAAGTCATTAAAAATTAAATGTCATCAAACCCATTTTGATGAAATCACTGTTCACCACCGTCAATTTGTAGATTCCCAAAAATTTTCCCAAAAAGACTTTACTTTGAAATATTGAGCGATATGATAAAGACAATTGAAAGTTTTTTATAATCACTTATGAAATTCTTGATTTCGAGGTTTGAGTTTTTTTTCAAAAAACTCAAACCTCGAAAGGTAAATTTTGTACTACACTTGCTATTTGATTAAGTTTAAAATGTATTGTATATTCGATGCGGATTTAAACCAAGTACAACCCCGATCTAATCCTTTAATAGACTTGTCCCGAAATAATTAAGTTATATATTTCAGAGACTTATGTCAACCTCAAAAAAAAAGTATTTTAAAATCAATGACTTAAATAAATCCCGTTTCAATTTGACAGTTAATGATTT
>QNES01000104.1 GCA_003645255.1 Gammaproteobacteria bacterium | reverse complement strand
GGGATGTTTGCTGCGGGTTTATCCCATCCATGTTGCAACGCATGTTCATCTAGCACATCAATAAAAATTTGACCATAATGTTTTAGTTTATGGGTACCGACACCAGGCAATAATGCAAACTCTTTCAAGGTATGGGGACGCTCTTGTATCATCTCCTCTAAGGTGCTATCATGGAAAATAACATAAGGGGGTACATTTTGTGCGTTGGCTAATTCTAAACGTTTAGCCCGTAAGCTTTCCCAAAGTTTTTGATCAGTGCCAGTAAACGATATGCGTTCCGTGCGAGCATATTTTTTCTCCTTTCTTTTCAAAGACTTAATGTCTTTACGTAAATAAATCTTTTCTTCACCACGCAGTAAGGGGCGAGATTTTTCAGAGAGTTGTAAATTGCCATAATCCACATCAACCGTTATAAATCCCCTGGCGATGAGCTGTCTAAAAACGGAAGACCATTCTTTTTTATCCAATTCTGTGCCAATACCAAAGGTACTAACCCGATCATGCCTAAATTTTTCGATACGTTCATTGATTTTACCTAATAACACATCAATCAAATAAGCAACACCAAATCGTTGTCCCGTCCGATAAACACAAGATAGTGCCTTTTGAGCAACTTCAGTCCCTTCCCAGGTAGCCACTGGCTCTAAACAGGTATCACAATTTCCACAAGGCTCAGGTAAATGATCATCAAAATAGTCTAACAAGGTTTGGCGACGACAGGTTGTGATTTCACAATAACTTAACATGAATTCCAACTTATTCCGTTCTATTCGTTTATGTTGTTCATCCGCCTCAGACTTGTCTAACATTTGTCGTAACTTAACCACATCTTCTAAACCATAAGTCATCCAAGCATTCGCTGGCAATCCATCGCGCCCTGCCCGTCCCGTTTCTTGATAATAGGCTTCTAAACTTTTAGGTAAATCTAAATGGGCGACAAAACGAACATTGGGTTTATCAATACCCATACCAAAAGCAATCGTCGCTACAATAATAATGCCCTCTTCACGTAAAAATCGCATTTGGTGATGTTGACGCATTTTTTTTTCTAATCCAGCATGATAGGGTAAGGCTGTCCAACCTTGTTTGGCTAACCAGGTGGCAACATCTTCCGTTTTTCTACGGGATAAACAGTACACAATCCCTGCATCACCACGATGCCCTTCTTCTTCAAGAAAATTTAACAGTTGCTGACGCGCATTTTGTTTTTGCACCACGCGATAACGGATATTGGGGCGATCAAAACCAGCGATAAATTTTTTGGCTTCAGCTAAACCTAAATGGGTAATAATATCCCGCTGTGTGGGTCCATCAGCGGTAGCTGTTAGCGCGATACGGGGAATAGTAGGAAATCGTTGATGTAAAATAGAAAGTTCTATATATTCCCGTCGAAAATCATGTCCCCATTGCGAAACACAATGCGCCTCATCAATAGCAAACAGGGCAATTTTTGCTGTGTCCAAAAATTCTAAAAAGCGAGGTGTCATTAATCTTTCAGGAGCGACATACAATAAATCTAATTCACCTTGACGTAGTTGTCTTGATACCACACGGGCTTGATTAAGTGTTAAACTAGAATTAAGAAAAGCGGCGCGGAGACCAAATTGTTGTAAAGCACTCACTTGATCTTGCATTAAAGCAATCAAAGGTGAAATGACTATTGCTGTGCCCTTTAGAATCATGGCAGGAATTTGATAACAAAGTGACTTGCCACCACCGGTTGGCATTAGTACTAAAGCATCACCACCGGCTAAAACATGGTGAATAATCTTTTCTTGCGCACCGCGAAAATTTTGATAGCCAAATACATTGCGTAGTATCTCTATGGGGATCATTTTTTGCTATATTCTTAATGTGAATTTAATTTTAAATAGTTAAGGTTTTGTATATTATAATTAAGTACAATTGAGAACAACGGATTTAGAAAACGCAATAGTGTTTCTATAGATGTTCAGATAAATAACATCACAAATTTAATAGAGAACTCAGAATCCGTTTATTTCCTAAATCCGTTGTACTATAGCAAATAAAAGGAGCGATAACATTGAAAAACAATCGGTTAATAAATACCGTCAGTGATAAATTAACATTTTATATTATTTCATTTAATACGTTGATTTTTTTACTAACCACCTCGGTGCAATGGTATATGTACCAAAATATCAACCTTATACCCATTTTCATGACCAACGCAATCAGTGTCGTTTTAATCACGGCATTTATATTATGGCTTTTTCATGTCATACTATTGCGCCATCTCCAAAAAATCGCTCATGATTTAAAATCGCCGGTGCTTAAAGATTTAAAAACCGATTTGATTTTAGATCGCCCTCCTCAAAACGATGAATTAGAACACATTGTAAGTTCTATTAATCACTTATCTCAGTCTTATAACAGCATACATCAGCATGAAATCAATACCCAACATTTGCTAAACACTATGCCCTTAGCACTTAGTTTGTGGCAGGTTAATGGGACATTAGTCACCATTAATCCAGCTTACGCGCAAATAATGGATCGCTCAGTGGATGAAATTTTACAGCTGAATTATTGGGATGATATTGTCGTAGAAGAAGACAGGACGGCGGAGCAAGCAAAATTACAAGCCTTAAAAGTCGGTGAATGTTATGGTCCAATTGAAAAAGAATATCGGCATAAAGATGGCTATTCTGTTCCTGTCAAATTAAAAGCCAGAATTATAGAACAGGAAGGCAAATCTTACATTTGGTCATACATTGAAAACATGAGCAAACAAAAGTGGATACTCACTGAATTGCAACAAACCAAACAAAAAGCGGAAGAGGCTAACCAGGCTAAAAGCCAATTTATTGCCAATATGAGCCATGAATTGCGTACTCCCATGAATACAATAGTTGGTTATGCTGAAATGCTTGAAGACGAGATTAAAGAACATGATCAACAAAATTTGTTGCGAGATGTCAAAAATGTTCATACAGCCGCCAAACAGTTGTTAGCACTGATTGACGGTATCCTGGATATTTCTAAAATCGAAGCGGGCAAAATGCAATGTTATTCGGAACGCTTTGATTTAAAAACCCTGATTCAAAATACGATTACAACCATTCAACCAGTGATAGAAAATAAAGCGAATGCCTTACAAATATCCTGGAATGAAAATCTGGGTGAAATGTATAGTGATTTAACGAAGGTAAGGCAAATTTTATTCAATTTATTAAATAACGCTTCTAAATTCACCAAACAAGGTATCATTAAACTGGAAGTCAAGCGACAGCGGGAAACAGAGGGTGATTGGATTGTCATGTGCGTCAGTGATGAAGGTATTGGCATGACTTCAGTCCAACAAGCCAATTTATTTCAAGTCTTTACGCAAGCAGATGCTTCTACAACTCGCCAATATGACGGTAGTGGTTTAGGATTGTCTATTTCTAAACATTTTGCACAAATGCTAGGGGGTAGCATTCATGTCGAAAGTAAATTAGGTAAAGGGAGTCACTTTACTGTGCGCTTACCGGCACAAATCAGCTTTGAAAAACTTGAAAAATCGACAATGATAACACCGATCAGAACACCTGAATTATCGACAGAAAGTGGCGTGCTTTTAGTAATTGATGATGATGACAGTGTGCGTGAGTTTTTACAAGTTTACTTAAGCAAAATCGGCTATCAAGTGGTAGGGGCAGAAAACGGGATTGATGGATTGAAATTAGCGAAAAAACTGCGTCCGGATGCTATTACTTTAGATGTGATGATGCCGGGCATGGATGGCTGGGAAGTGTTATCTAAATTAAAAGCTGATCCTGATTTAGCGCATATCCCAGTTATTATGTTGAGCATGATGGAAAATCAAGAAATCGGTCATTCTTTAGGAGCGGCGGAATACCTGAATAAACCGGTCAGTCGTTCCAAACTGGTTAATGTCTTGCGTAAATACCGCTCCGATAGGGACCCTGGTATTGTGATGGTAGTAGAAGATGATGCGATTACACGCGAAATGATGATTCGTATGCTTCATAAAGTTGGCTGCAAAGTGCTTGAAGCTGAAAATGGTCTTGCCGCCTTGCAACACTTGGAAACCGTGAAACCTGATTTAATTTTATTAGATTTAATGATGCCACAAATGGATGGATTTGAATTTATTCTTCAGCTGCGACAGCATGAAACGTGTTCTTCAATACCCGTGGTCGTATTAACAGCCAAAGACATTACCGTTGAGGACCGCCTCTGGCTCAATAATCGTGTCGATACGGTGTTTCAAAAGAGTGCCTATAATCGTGAAGAATTACTAATTGAACTTCGACAATTATTGGTGCGAGCGGTTCCAAAACTCTAACATGTCGCTATTCAGAAAAATAAAATGAGTAAAAAACGTTTTAATAAAACAAGTCAAGCTTGGCTTAAAGAACATAGCTCAGATATATATGTTAAACAAGCTCATTTAGCAGGCTATCGTTCACGGGCAGTTTATAAACTGGCACAAATTGAAGCTCGCGATCATTTGTTTCACCCCAATATGACGGTAGTTGACTTAGGAGCATCCCCTGGCGGTTGGTCACAATGGATCACACAGCATTTACATCATAAAGTGACAGTATTTGCTTTAGATATTTTGCCGCTTGAACCATTGCCAGGGGTTACCTTCATTCAAGGCGATTTTCGAGAATCAGCCGTTGTCGATAATTTACTAAATCAATTAAATGATAAAAAAGTTGATCTAGTCATATCCGACATGGCACCCAATATCAGTGGAATAAAAGATTTTGACCAACCTCGTATCATGTTATTGGCGGAATTAGCTAAAAATTTTGCCCTTGAAATACTAGCACCCCAAGGGCATTTTTTAACTAAAATATTTCAAGGCGAAGGTTTCGATAATTATATTAAGGAATTAAGGACTTATTTCAAGCCAGTCGTGAGCCGCAAACCAACAGCATCACGTTCCCGATCATCTGAAGTTTATGTGCTGGCTAAAAATTATAATAAAAAATAGGGGTGCCATAACCCTGTTCAACAAGGCAACACTGCTACAAGACCTGCCAGGTTTTTAAATCCTGGCAGGTCTAGGCTAAAACTTATCTGGACATCTATAGGGTTTGGCTTTATAAAAAAACTTCTAGTATCAACTAATAACAAAGCCGATCTTGTAATGTTTAACATAGCACCCAATATCAGTTTGGGATTTAAATATATTGACTTGTACTCAATTTCATGATAGCATATCGCTCATTGTGATAAAAAATGCTTATCTTTTGTAACTAATAGCTACAGCATGAAAATGCACGACTTCGGCAAGGCATAAGTTAAGTCTAAGTTTCATTTCCCATTTTGAAAAGTAGCCAAGAATTCACGAGATGAATCGGATAAGCAGTTTATCCATCATTGCGCTACACCTAAGTTTTTTAAATTAGATGTGGCATACCAATGAAATCACAAAAAGTCATTTTTTTCATAAAAAGTCACTTCTTTTGTAACTGTTTAAATAGAATTAATAATTCCAAATTCCAAATTCATAACAAAAAGGCATAGCTTAGTGAACGACATAGCAAAAAATCTTTTATTATGGGTAGTCATTGCCATGGTTTTAATGATGGTGTTCAATAATTTTGGCTCCCAAAAAACAGTCTCTCCTCAGTCAATAGAATATTCTAAATTCATTACCGACGTTCAACAAGGACAGGTGCGAGAAGTGGCTATCGAAGGACGCACCATTAAGGGGTTGACCCAAAATGGTGAACGTTTTGTCACTTACAATCCTGGTGATAATGGTTTAATTGGGGACTTATTGAAGCATCATGTCAAAATTATCTCCCGTCCACCAGAACAACAGTCACTGCTGATGCAGATTTTTATTTCCTGGTTCCCCATGCTATTATTGTTTGGGATTTTAATTTTCTTTATGCGCCAAATACAAGGTGGGGGGCGCGGTGCCTTATCCTTTGGTCGTAGCCGGCACCGACTGGTTGAAGAAGATCAAGTGAAAATTTCTTTTAACGATGTGGCGGGTGTTGATGAAGCTAAAGAAGAAGTCACTGAATTAGTTGAATTTTTACGTGAACCGGCTAAGTTCCAAAACTTGGGGGGCAAAATTCCACGCGGTGTATTGATGGTCGGCTCACCGGGAACAGGTAAAACCCTACTAGCAAAAGCCATCGCCGGTGAAGCAAAAGTACCCTTTTTTACGATTTCAGGCTCTGACTTTGTAGAAATGTTTGTGGGTGTCGGTGCTTCACGGGTACGTGATATGTTTGAGCAAGCGAAAAAACATGCACCATGTATTGTTTTCATTGATGAAATTGATGCTGTCGGTCGCCATCGAGGTGCAGGTTTAGGGGGGGGGCATGATGAAAGGGAACAAACGCTTAATCAATTATTAGTTGAAATGGATGGTTTTGAGGGCAATGAAGGAGTCATTGTAATTGCCGCGACTAACCGCCCGGATGTATTAGACCCTGCATTATTGCGTCCTGGTCGTTTTGATCGTCAAGTGGTCGTACCACTACCCGATATTCGGGGACGTGAACAAATTCTTAAAGTACACATACGTAAAGTTCCCATTGCTGACAATGTCAAACCGAGTTTGATTGCACGAGGGACACCAGGCTTTTCGGGGGCTGACTTGGCTAACTTGATTAATGAAGCCGCTTTATTCGCAGCTCGCGCTAATAAGCGTTTGGTTGAAATGGAAGAATTTGAAAAAGCCAAAGATAAAATCATGATGGGGACTGAGCGTAAATCTTTGGTTATGACTGAAGAAGAGAAAAAGCTCACAGCTTATCATGAAGCCGGTCATGCCATTGTGGGGCGCTTAGTACCTAAACATGATCCCGTTTATAAGGTGACAATTATTCCAAGGGGACGTGCTTTGGGTGTCACGATGTTTTTACCAGAAACGGATCGTTTAAGTTTTAGTAAAGAATATTTGGAAAGTCAAGTTTCCAGTGTTTTTGGTGGACGTATTGCTGAAGAACTGATTTTTGGACCACAAGCGATTACAACCGGTGCCAGTAATGATATACAACGGGCTACCGATCTTGCCCGTAATATGGTAACCAAGTGGGGTTTATCAGAGCGTCTGGGTCCCATCACTTATGGTGAGGATGATAGCGAAGTCTTTTTAGGGCATAGTGTCACCAGACATAAAATGCTCTCTGATGACACAGCCCATGTTATTGACGAAGAAATGCGTTCGGTCATTGATCGCAATTACGATAGAGCTGAACACTTGCTCAAGGAAAATATTGAGATTCTGCATTTAATGGCAGAAGCTTTACTCAAATACGAAACGATTGATAGCGAACAAATTGATGATCTCATGGCTGGAAAGGTCCCTGGACCACCAAAAGACTGGCATGATAATGATAGCAATGGTGTTGTTCAGCCAAAGGCAAAAGAAGAAAAAGCCCCTATCAAAAGTAAAGTGGTGCCTCTCAAACCCATAGAGGGCGAAATGGGAGGACCTGCTGGTTCACATTAAAATTACTCAGGGCATTCGCGTTCCAAAAACAGCACGGAGGCAGACAAATCTGAAGTTTTGTCTGCCAAAAAATCCGATTTTTTAAAAATCGGATTTTTAAGCCATAAGAGGTAAAAAAGAGGTAAAAAAAATGAACTTTTACGATTTTATTTCCTCCCTTACAAAAGAAGATTTAGAAGAAATCATAAATGAATTTAACAGATTAAAGAATGAAATACCAACTTATACTTTTAGCAAAATCGAACATAAGGATCTAAAACAATTGTTTGATATTGAAAGAATATTTGATGATGACATTTTTGATTCTTGGTTCAATTTTGACATTGCCCTAAAAGATGAAGAAGTTTCATTTTTAACAGAAATTTTGGCGCAAGAAGTTAAATTAATGAGGATTTATAATGAAGAAGATTTAAAAGCACATTTTATCTCGCCTATTTTGAATAAGGTTAATTTTAAATCCTTTAAACATAGAATACGAGATTTTTATGAGGAAACATTAACGTATGAAACGAATAATTTTATTCTAAAAGGAGTGACAGATTTTGTTGTTGCAAAAGGTTTAGAATACCCGGAAAAACCTTACTTTTTTATTCAGGAATTTAAAAAAGGGCTGAAATATTCAAATCCAGAACCACAGTTGTTAGCAGAACTTATTAGTGCAGTCGAATTAAATAATTTTGAGCAAATGAGAGGAGCTTTTATTATAGGTGAAAATTGGAATTTTGTTATTTTGAACAAACTCGCTCAAGATAAATATCGTTATTTTATCAGTCGCACATTTAATGCGACGAATATTAACGATCTGAAATGTATTTATAAAAATTTGCTTTATATAAAACAGAATATTTTGTAAGATATTGCTTTGTACAGAACAAAAAATTTTAAGAGGGCAACCCGACGGATTGCCACTACAGGTTATGACGGTTTGTAGGCTGCCAACCCTTGTGGTTGCCCAATACGATGGTGTACAACAGCCCACCCGATATTTTCAATCGCATGAGCAATTCTTTATAATTCCCCCCTTTATTCATTCACAACTTACTAATAGGAATTGATCTATGCCAAACCAACCTTCTACATCTGTTGATAAACTGGAAAGCTTTTTTGAAGAAACCATCCAAAAGATGGATCGTCAGTTTACCTCGCATGAGTTTTTTTTGAAGCTGCTTCATGCTCACCAGAATGAATACGTTGCAGCACTGGCTGCCTATACTGGTAGTCCGTTTAAAGATTTACATTATGAATTGGTTAAAAGATTGCGGAAGTTAGATGGTCAATTGCTCAGTTTACAGAAGAAGGATTATTCAAGTCAAGATATTTTTGGTATTTCATCGACGACAGCTTTGTGGCGTAAAAAATAAAACATGCCACCAGCCAATAGTTTACAACTTCCCCAAGTTATGGGGATCCTGAATGTCACCCCCGATTCTTTTTCAGATGGGGGACATTTTTTTTCTATAGATACCGCTCTACGCCAAGCCAATTTAATGGTCAAAGAAGGCGCGGATATTATTGACATTGGCGGTGAATCTACCCGCCCGGGCGCACAATCTGTGCCGTTGCAAGAAGAGCTTGATCGCGTTATGCCAGTAATAGAAAAAATTCGCGCCGAATGCTCCATCAAAATATCGGTTGATACCAGCAAAGCAGAAGTCATGCGGGAAGCGATTGCCGTTGGTGCAGATATGATAAATGACATCATGGCTTTACGGGGTGACGGAAGTTTGGCAACCGTCGCCGCTTCAGATAAAGTACAAGTTTGCCTCATGCACATACAAGGGGCACCGCGAACTATGCAACAAAATCCCCATTATGATGATGTAGTCGCTGAGATTAAAACATTTTTATTAGAACGAGTCCAAGCCTGTTTAGAAGCGGGCATGGAGCCAAATCGTCTTTTAATTGATCCAGGCATTGGTTTTGGTAAAACAGTGGAGCACAACTTGCTCCTAATGAAAAAACTTTCTGAATTGACTCATTTAGGTTATCAAGTTTTAGTAGGTGTTTCTCGTAAGTCATTGATAGGTAAGATATTAAATAAATCAGTCACGGAACGAAAGTATGGCAGTTTAGCCTTAGCTGTTTTAGCTGTCAACCAAGGTGCAGCAATCATTCGTACCCATGATGTCGCCGCCACGGTTGATGCCATCAAAATAACTCATGCGGTTATGCAATAAATCACTAAAATCAAAGCACTCACTAATTAAACCTGTCAGGTTTGGGTTGAAAAATTGGCAAGTTATTAAAGTTTTATTCCTAAGAGTTATTTCAGGCACGTTCCTAATCATTCCCAGATGTATAGGTATCCTTTATTATCAGCATACCCAAATCAATAATCGCAAACTCTGGTAAGTCATTAATTTTCATATTGGGACCGAGAAATTCAAACAATCCCAATCCATTTTTCGTGTTGGCAGAGTTTATCCCATTGAGTGTCCGTCCATTACCTTGAAAATGTTCAAAGATACTCAACTTCCTTTCTAATAATTCACGATAATCCCAATTTTTCCCCCCTTCCAATTTTAAATTAGGATATGGTGTGCTTCTTATTTTCTCCTTCCCTGTTTCTGGAAAGTTTAAGATAAACGCTTTCTGGGCTTCATCATTTTTCGTGAGCAGGTGAAAAATAGAAAAGACGTTATGCCAAGTTGGAACATAGATGTTTTGGTCCCAAGCTTTTGGCAAATGCCCATCCCTTATTTTAGAGAAGCCGATGTTTTTTGGGTAGCGAAAAACGATAACAATCATTTCCAGATTACGTTGCCATCCAATGATAGATTCCGCCTTGTACCCAATATCCAAGTACATTTCTAGTAAGGATTTTCCATAAAACCCCTCAGGCGTGGTAAAAAAAACAAAGGGCTTGGCTCCCAAAACCGCATTTTCTCGCACTTCATTATTCTCCGTCAGTACGTATTTACGTGGAATAATGCGGGCAAAATAGTCACCGTTTTCAGTGAGTTCTGCATAAGGCACTTTTGCCTGGTTAACATCTTGGATCTTCGCTGCAATATTGCGTAAATTATCGGTTAGTGAAACCGAATACAATAGTTCGCGATCTTGAGCTGACACATTGCTAATCAACTCAGCGATGACAATACATAAAAACAAGAAGTATTTTTTAATCATTTTAATAAAATGGTTAATGGTTAATGGTTAATAAAAATATGATATACAGTCAATTTTGCTGATTTTTGTAGGGCGAAAAATTGACTTGGTATTCAGAGTATATACGATCAGGAATACTATTTTTTTGAATAAATAGTATTTCTAGCACACCGGCTGAAAGCAGATTTTGAGTTCAATACAAACTATAGTAAGGCGCATAATTGTTTTTTTCAATTAATCATTAATCATTTTTTGGGGTACGACTGTTTCCGGTATCAAACTCAGTTTAGGTGATTTACGCGCAAACTTTAAAAAATATAATGAAAACACGGCAATTACAAGCAGTGTTATACCTATCACCGGGCTATAATTTTTCCAAGTCATTCCAATAATAATCAGAGTTAGCACCGCAGATATAATTAAAGATAGCAACCAACCGACTATATTAGAAGGTTTATTCATGAAAGGGAAAGAAGTTTTTGCTATCCATAACACATTGAATATGATATAAATACCCAAAAATATCATGAAAAAATCGATAAAACGTTCATATAACTTATTGAAAAATAAAGAAATTCTGGCATTTATAAACATTTTATTGGCACTGACGGTACCATATTCAAATAATTCAATATTTCCCCCGGTTTGAGTTTGATAGGGCACTAAATTTGAATTAACTTGTTTAGCAATCACACTGATTGTTTCAGGCTGAACAATTTCAAATTTTATTTGTAAATCCCCAATTTTCGGAAAATCGGGATTTTGC
The DNA here is from genome assembly GCA_003645255.1 of Gammaproteobacteria bacterium. Lineage (GTDB taxonomy): Bacteria > Pseudomonadota > Gammaproteobacteria > Beggiatoales > Beggiatoaceae > QNES01. The sequence continues at coordinate 4,011 of QNES01000104.1, read as the reverse complement.
CCTACATAATAAATTCCTTTCTTCAAATGTGAAGGTTTATCTTGTAATAAGCTTTGGAGATTATCTTCCGCCTTCCAAAAAGATAAATCTGTCATGGGTAGCCACTGATAATGATTCATCTTTTCGAGCAATTGGCTGGGCAAAATAAAATGACTTAATTTCACTTGTTTAGCTATAAAAAGCTGGCTTTTCAATGGCATCGCAGGATTATGATACCGGTTAGGCTCCTTAAATTTGTGGGAATCAATGAACGATTCTAACCATACTTTTTGATAAGTATATTCAAGATTGTCGGCTTCATCCTGAGACTGATTTTCTTGCCATTGATACATTTCAACCACACGCCGTAATTTAAGTGCATAAACATTCATTTGAAACATCGGATCAATAATCGTCTCATCAGTCGTTAGCTCACCACTCAGATGAACAAGATTATTTTCATAATGGGTATAAGATTGATCAGGCTCAATGGAAATAACGAATCTTTTACCTTCTGCTAATGTTTTGGTACGGTGCAACGCATCCTGCTCGTTTGTGATTAACCCCAAGACACCACTCAACAAAAACCATAACGCCACCAGTAATCCTAAAAAAGTCAACAAAACGGCGACAGCGCGATTTCCCCGTATTTTTTGTGCAAAATTCATATTCAGTTATCAGTTGTCAGTTGTCAGCCAGGTAGCCAGGTAGGTCGGGTTAGATTTTTTTGCGCGGCAAAAAAACGTAACCCGACATTTACCTAAAGTCTGTGCAACAGCTACTTCATTGAAAAAAGTTAAGTTTGTTCCAGCGTTGAGTATATATTTTAAAAGTGCTTATATTTCAATAATATAGCAAGCGTAGGGTGGGTAGGAGTTTCACTGCAACCCACCCTATTCCAACGGTATGGTGGGTTGCAACGAAGTTCCTACCCACACTACATCACTACATCACTAAGATGCTTTGTTTTTTGGAAGAACTGTTTTTACATGATCTTCCGTCGCCTCAAAAATAGGTTCTGCATGGTTTATACGCCTCATCAAAGGGATGACTTTAGTGCGAATGCCCATACCTCTGTAATCGACATAACCATAATCACGTAATACTTCCATTATTAGAATGTTTCTGGGTGAACGTTGCCCGGCAAGCATTTTTTCAATAGTCATTGAGTTTTGCAGCGCACCGGGGCTGATAATTTCAAACCGGTTAGCATAAATACCCACTTCTATCTCGACGGAACGAGTCCAGTCGCGATGTGCGAGTGCGTTAACAATAAGTTCTCGAATCGCTTCAATGGGATAAAACCACTCCGTTTTTCTTCTAAAATGTTCGTCAATATGACTCGCTTCCTTTGAGATAAAAGGGGTTATTTGTCCAATTAAACGTTCAATGATTCCACCATCAATCAAGCTTTTTGGAGCATTGGTATCAAATCGCCCCACAAGCGGGCCATCCAAAATATCGTCGAGCAATGCTTGATAGGTTTTATCTTCACTTGCAAAGGCAAAAATTCTTAATCCCGATTGTTTCAAATAATGACGTGGATTTTTACCAAACAGAACCAAACCGGCAATTGAGCAATAAATCTTATCCTCCACTTTAGTCAAAAAATCCAAACGGAGAAGCCTTTCCTCCCATTCAGCAGGCGTTTGTGGCACTTCCGGGTCTTTTATAATATCCGTAAGGTAATTTTGCAGTCTTGCTTCATCAAGGCAGCCTATATCTGTTCTGGGAACGGGCATTGTTTCTGTATGCAACAGACCGCCCAATGCAAAAAGACGTGCTTGTTGCTCGCGGGTTGCCGCTCGGGATGTTGAACCGACGCGAATATAAATCTTCTCTGCTTTTTTTTCCCTGACAACATAAGGCTTTGAAATGCCTTGTGGAAAGCTGATCACCGCAACGGTTTCATCATCCACTTTAATTTCTTCATAAAACGGCAAAATAAGTGGATGAATTTTATCTTGAAAAATATTCATTACCCATTCCTCAAGATTATCGCTGTGAATACCTGAGATTTTGCCATCATCCTCTACACCAAGAATCACTTTGCCACCTTGAAAATTTGCCAAAGCAACAATTTCTTTCGCCAGTTGTTCTGGGCGAATATCATCTCGTTTGAATTCTACGCCGGAATTTTCACCATTGGCGATAATTTCTAGTAATTCAGTTTTCAACATAGTTAACCCTAAAATAAAAGTTTAATCTGGGGGGCAATTCCGTTAATTCATTTTTTTGTATTTGGTACCAGCAAATTATTCCTACCACCACAAGGGAGAATATCGGTGTTAGATAGCCCAATGTGGTTTTCCAACCACCGATATATCATCATATCTTATGTACCCTCAACCAAAATGGTTAGCAGCGTCGTATGAGTCAGTGTGGCAACGAGTTCATCGGCGGTGAGAGGTGACATTTGTGGCATTATTCGTTTCCTTTATCCAACCTCAATTCTTTCTCTGGATACTTCGCATAAATAAATGGCGAATGCGTCGCCACGATAAATTGATTTTGAGTGCCTTGCTGCATGAGTATTCTCAATAGCAATCTTTGCCAATCGACATGAAGACTCAATTCTGGTTCATCCACTAAAATAATGCTGTGATTAATAAAAGCATTATAGCAAAGAAAACTGAGCATCTGTTTTTCACCAGATGAAAGTTTTTCAGAAGCCATCGAACCCAAAGCGTTTCCTAGCGTCATCGTGTCGGTGATTTGTATGCCTTCGTATTGAAAAATCTCTTTTACGGTGTCTGAAAGTACGGTAAATGGACGGAGCAATTCCTCTTTTTGAGTCTTGACTTCATCCACCTTAGATTGAATTTCTTTCAGCGTCTGTTCCAGTCTTTCAGACTTGTTGTTGGCAGATGAAAAAGTGTTTGAAGTACGCTCATTGATGAATTGAGAAAGTTCATCTTGTCGTTGGTTGATACGTTCTGAGTCTTCATATTCTAAGACAAGTGGCACCGAAAGATTAATTTGAAAATCAAAGCTATCAATAAGTGATAGTAATTTAAACCAGGTTTTTTGATCAATTTAATGCCTATCTCATACATAAAGTGCTTGGGTACTATGCTTAGGCTTGCGCTTGGTAGCACTGAGATATCGGGTCACTGCCATTAAGTATCGGGATGGCGATAACGAAAGTTCGCACCGAAAGTCAATGAATACGTGGAGTATTGTAGGGGCGAACCGAAAGTGTCTGCCCGATACTTAATGGCACTGAGATATCGGGTGAGTCGCTCAAAAATGATTGCCCCTTAATAATCAGGAATCCTCCAATGGTCGTTTGGTGCAGGAAACTTCAGCAACGACGGATCAGGTGACTTATACTTACAATGCCCGAGATTTATTAGAATCGGTCACCAATGGGCGCAATCAACAACGCCAATTTGAATATGATGAACTTGGACGGATTAAAAGTTGGACCGACCCGGACGGCACGGTTGCTTATACTTACGATACCAATAGCAATGTCCTGACAGTTATTGATGAAAGCGGCACCATGACTCATGAATATGATAAGTTAAATCGCGTGACTCAATACACCGATACTCAGGGCAATACTTTACAATATGCATACGACGAGGTGGGGAATTTAGTCACCTTAACCTATCCCGATGGCAAACAAGTCCATTATGACTACACACTTGCTTAACTTAATGGCAAAGTGCCAGCGCGTGGAAATCAGAAAAAGTAGTTTGCGCTGCGTCTTTGAATGAGTCCCCAAACTCTGTTTGGGAACTCGCAAAATATATTAACAACCTGATGGCTTAATACCACCAGCAACCATAGCGACTTGTTTAGGACCATTCGGAAAAAGCGCATAAAAACCTTTGCTGTCAACACCAAAACGTTTTTTAGCTTCTTTTTGAGCGACTCTTGAAGAGGGCGTTATTCCTTTTTCTTCAATAAATTCTCGAAATACGTTAACAATGTTCCAATGATTTTCAGTTATCTCAATTTCCAAATCAGTCATACGCCATTTGGCGTACTCTTTGGACCACTGAGACGGATCAACCATATACCCAT
>QNES01000103.1 GCA_003645255.1 Gammaproteobacteria bacterium | reverse complement strand
TCTTGATTCACTTATAGAGCTACGGAATAGAGGTGCTGGGTTCGCACCATTTAAGGTTGTGAATATATTTTAATAAAATTCTTTCATATATTTTAATAAAGATTAATATTAATCGAACCTAGCTATTCAAAGATAGCTTTTTTGAAAGCCTATAAAAGCAATTCTTTATGCCTGCCCTTACGTCATTTATTGATTTGAATCAATTCCATTCTAATGATCCCAGTGCCAAAAAATCTGGAAGGAGAAAATTATGCAACTAACGGATCCTCGTTTATTCCATCAAAAAGCTTATATCAATGGGCAATGGCTTAATGCTCAACATACTATTGAAGTGACAAACCCGGCTGATAATGCGGTGTTAGGTACAGTGCCTAATATGGGGCAAGTTGAAACCCATGATGCCATCGCGGCGGCGAATGCTGCTATGCCAGCATGGCGCAATAAATTGGCTAAGGAGCGTGCTGCGATTATGCGTCAATGGTTTAACTTGATTATGGAAAATCAGCAAGATTTAGCCATATTAATGACGGCTGAACAGGGCAAACCTTTAGCAGAATCTCAGGGCGAAGTGGCTTACGGTGCCTCTTTTATTGAATGGTTTTCTGAAGAAGCGAAGCGCGTTTATGGGGATGTGATTCCAGAACCGATTCCTGGGCGGCGCATTGTCGTTATTAAGCAACCAATAGGAGTCGTGGCTGCGATTACGCCTTGGAATTTTCCCAATGCTATGATTACCCGTAAAATCGCGCCGGCTCTAGCAGTAGGTTGTACGGTGGTCGTTAAACCGGCACAAAACACCCCTTTTTCAGCCTTGGCTTTAGCCGAATTAGCAGAACGGGCTGGCATTCCTAAAGGTGTCATTAATATTGTCACTGGAGATTCAAAAGCCATTGGGGCTGAATTGACAGCAAATCCATTAGTGCGAAAGTTATCTTTTACCGGTTCCACTGAAACAGGTAAATTATTGATGGCACAATGTGCGGATAATGTGAAAAAAGTGTCTTTAGAATTGGGCGGAAACGCGCCTTTTATTGTGTTCGATGACGCTGATTTAGATGCTGCTGTCGCTGGGGCAATTGCTTCTAAATATCGCAATACTGGACAAACTTGTGTCTGTGCTAATCGCTTATTAGTTCAAGAAGGTATTTATGATGAATTTGCGGCTAAATTAGCGACGGCGGTGAGTCAACTCAAAGTGGGAAATGGGTTAGAAACAGGAAGCCAACAGGGTCCACTTATTAATATGGCAGCAGTTGAAAAAGTAGAAAGCCATATCCATGATGCGATTTCCCAGGGTGCTCACATTGTTTGTGGTGGAAAGCGTCATACCCTGGGGGGTACATTTTTTGAGCCAACAATTTTAAGCAATGTGACACCTAATATGCGGATTGCTGGTGAGGAAACTTTTGGTCCGGTTGCGCCGCTATTTCGATTCAAAACTGAAGAAGAAGCCATTGCCCTGGCAAATGATACACCTTTTGGATTAGCATCTTATTTTTATAGCCGTGATGTAGGGCGTGTTTGGCGAGTAGCAGAAGCCTTGGAATATGGTATGGTAGGTGTGAACGAAGGCGTTATTTCCACCGAAGTTGCGCCCTTTGGTGGTGTGAAGGAATCAGGAATAGGGCGCGAGGGTTCTAAATATGGCGTAGATGATTTTTTAGAAATCAAATATGTCTGTATGGGAGGAATAATGGTTAATGGTTAGTGACTATTCAGGGCAACCACAAGGGATTGCCCCTACAATATATTTTTTACCTTTTTAGAAACCCCGTTTTTTGAAAAAACTTGGTTTCTTGCATAACTGATAATTGATAACTGATGGATGAATTGAAAATTCAAGTGAAACAGACGCTTGCCCTCACTACTGTAGGGGCTTGTTTATTGTTAGGCATTGTCGGTGTTTTTTTATTTGATGCTCAATCTTGGGGACTTAATCTTACCCTGTTTGGCTTATTGCTAATAAGTGTCCTTTTATTTTTAAGAAAGCAAGGGCGGCAACCGTTAGGCTATGTTGGATTTATGCTGGTTGCCAGTGGTCTTTTTTTTGTGGTGGCTCTTGTTTGGCGTGATTCATTGGTACTCAATGGTTTAAGTGTATTGGGTATTTTATTGACGATTAACCTCGCTTTTAGCCTGGGGACACGACACCGCTTACAACGTCTTGATGTGTCTGAAGTGTTTCAAGATTTATTTGCTTCAAGCAAATATGGCTTGATCAGTTTTCAGGGTTTGATAACTGAAGATGTCCGCTGGAATGAGGTTAAACGACGGTGGGGACAATTTGGACAGGCGATACTGAGAGGCTTGATAATTACCATACCTTTATTAGTTGTATTTGGTATGTTACTGACTGCCTCTGATGCCCGTTTTGAGGAAATGGTTCATAAAATATTGGACTGGGGATGGGATGCAGAAGTGCTTATACAATATCTAGCAACATTTATTGTTTGTAGTTGGATTACAGCTGCTGTATTGCGTATGAGTGTCCTCAATCAGGGCAAAGTTGTTCAAGCACATCCTGTTTTACCTGCTTGGAAACTGGGTAGTGTTGAAATTGTGATCGTAATGGGTACTCTTAATCTTTTGTTTTTAAGCTTTATTGCTATGCAATTTACTTATTTTTTTGGAGGCGATGCCCTGATACAATCATCACTGGAAACGACTTACGCCGATTATGCACGACGGGGTTTTTTTCAATTGGTAACTGTTGCCTTTCTGGTGATAGCCTTGTTACTTTTAGCACATTGGTTATATAAGCCCTCTCAGCAATTAGAAAAAAGACTTTACTTCGTTTTTGCCGCAATCTTGATCGTGATGACTATGATTATTGAAGCGTCAGCTGCCTATCGGATGTATTTATATACTCGCATCTATGGATTAACCGAATTACGCTTTTATACGAGTATTTTTATGCTATGGTTGCTGATACTCTTTTTGTGGTTTAGTGTAACAGTATTACGTGGGCAACACAGACATTTTGCATTGGGTGCCATTTTAACAGGTATGGTTTTTATCGGTTTACTCCATTTTATCAACCCGGATGCACAAATTGCCAAAATTAATTTAGCCCGTTTACAAGCTGGAGAAAAATTTGATGCTAATTATGTGACTTCTTTAAGTGCTGATGTTATCCCCCTTTTATTGACAGCATTGCCCAGTTTGCCACTGAAACAACGGTGTATATTATCGTCCTATTTACAATCTCATCCCGTTTTAAAAGTGTCTTGGCATACTGATAATTGGCGTGCTTGGCACTGGTCAAGAAATCAGGCTCTCACATTGTTACCATCAATATCGCAGTCTAAGTGTCAATCAATGTCAATAAATTGAGTGTAAACACAGGGCTAATATACAGGTTTGAAGGACAAGCTGATGTGTTCGCCCTTTATAAAAATATCATTTTAGGTTCAATTATTTTTCTGACATTTCTAGCAAGAAATTATCATGGGCTATAACATTTTGAAAAATCGTCACACTATTTTTGGGTTCATAGTAATTGCTTATTTGAGCGTGGGTTGTGTTCCCGTTTATGAGACTGAATATGCCCTGACTGCCCCTCCAACTTCTAAGGATTGTATCGCTCAATGTCAAATTTCCAAGCATCAATGCTTCGATTTTGAAAAAAAGAAAAAGGCATACTGTGAACTTAAAGTAGAACTCTCTTGTGACGATGAGGAACAAATGATGACTTATCAGCCTAAATATATCAATAGAAGATGCGAAAATTATTATAGGCGTTGTTATCAAGATTGTGGCGGAACAGTAACGAGTCAAAAAACGTGTATTTTTGGCTGTCAATAGGCACAGGGCATTGAATGGAATTGATTCAAATCAAGAAATAAATGATATAAGGGTAAGCTGTTCTCTACATGGCAAGTCAAAGACAATCAGAACTATATTGGACTTTGGTTTTGACTTTGACCTGGCAGGTTTGGTTTTTAACCTGCCAGGTCTGTTTTTGAAGTTGACTAAATTATTTTATGCACATTCCTTATTCGTTTTCTTCATATTTAAGTAACGCACTTGCCTTTTTTTTATTTAAACCATGTTTAAACACCTTTAAAAGTAAAAAATGATTTTCTGGATCGATGATTTGATCGCGAAGAATTTTTAAAGCTTTCAATTTATATCTTGGAAAATGAAATTTTTCCAGAAGCTGTGCGACTTGAGCAGAAGTAAAGGTATTGCGAATAGCAGAAATTTCTATGAAATATAATTGCTCTTTTGGAAATTTTTGTTCACCCAAAGCGTCTAGTAGTGCTGAAAAAGATAAAGATTTCATCGCTTCTTGTTCCAAGTTGATATTTTTGGATGAAGCGATGGGCTTTGATTTGAAAGTACTTTCAATGTTTTTGGGTTGTCGAAGTAAGGTATCTGCTTTTTTTTGATCGGAACCAAAATCAAACAATTCCAAAATTTGAAATAAGTTTTCTGAATCAGAAATTTGCTGTATAAGAGGTTTTTTAGGTTTGTTTAATTCTGGTTTATCCAAGGTATTTAGTAAATCTGAAAGCGATAATGGTTCCATAATTATTTTTTTTGAGTTTGGGAGCTGACAGGTTTTAAAAACCTGTCAGATCTGTCATTTCCTGTGCTTGCTCTATTCTGTTACTTCTATCTCAACTTCTGCTTCAACTTCTGCCTCAATGATACGAATCATTTTCAACCCATCTGGGATAAATTGAATCGGATCTATACTGGGTGTTTGTACTAATTCCACACGCAAAATATAGGCATTACCCTGTTCATCTTCGTAGTCCAACAACGGAATTTTTACCCTACCCGCTATTGGCGTACCCAACTCATCCATTTGAGGTAGAGTGTAACTGGCATGAGGTGATGGACACACTTCAAAAGTTTCTGGTGCAGTCTGTTGACTAGCCCAACCCACGGGAACATCACAAGGTGTTGAAAAACTTGCCCAACGATTGGTTAGCGGATTTTGTGCATAAGTGAAAACAAACGGACATTCTGAAGATTGCTGCTGTGGAACGGATGGTGCAGTTACAAGCAATTCATAACGTCGCCCAACGGGTGCTGTTTCTAACTTTTCTTCTTTTTCCGTTTCTTCAGCTTCAGTTTCATCTTCAGCCACTTCTTCAGGCACTTCTTGTGGTAATGGCTTCACAAAGAGGTAATGCATACCTGCTTCCAGGTTAGCCTGTAGCGTACCTGATAAAGTCGTTGATGGAACATCAACTGTCTGGGATTGACTAAATAAACTAAGTTGCCAACCAATAGTGGAATCGAAACTGGGTGTTTTTTGGCTCAAACTGATAGTCACCAAGTCTGGCACTTCTAAACCAAAACGATAGAAGTCAACATCACTCTCCGAAGATAAGTTACCATAATAAACCTCATTGAATATGATAGCATTTGCGCTATCAGGCTTATCATTGGGCTGTTTTTCATAATAGGGACTTTCTTCCCAAGACTTTTCGAGTGTATATTCAGCCGCTGGAAAAACGGCACTGTCTAGTGAATATACCCGCAAGTAATAGGTTCCTGGGGATAAGCCTTGTTCAAAGTCAACCTCCAGGCTAGTTTCTGGCAAAATAGCAGTGTACAAAACGTTGGCGAGATTCGCTTCTGTGTATAAGTCCACCTGCCAACCCGATTGGGGATTAAAACTAGGGGGGGCTTTTTGGCTCAAAGTCACCGTGAGATTTCCACTGCTGCTATCAGGATTATCACGGTTAGCACGTATAGTGAATTTATAAAAGTCCACGTCTGCAGCGGATGTTAGGGTATCTTTAACCGATCTGGAGATGCTTTTAGCTTCTCCTGGGGTATCACCCACATCTTCTGCCATCGCTAGAGGCGGTGCGAGGGCGACTAGCCCAAATATCATTAGGGTACGGTACATATTATTTAACTCCTAAAAATGCCCATTATCATAAAATATGGCGTTAAGTGGAAAGTGTATAATAATTTATTATAAAGTATAATGCAAAAAATAGAAAGTATTTGAATAAATTTCGATAAAAATTATAGCCATAGAAATGTCTATTATGAATCATTCCCCATCAAATAATTTACGAGATTTCTAAGTTCAAAAATGAATAGTGGGAAAGGAGGTGTTTACTGACAAGGCTTTTTTAGGCAACTATAATAATAATAAAGAAACTTATGAATTTAAAATTAAGATTAAATTAATCAATTTTTTTAATCTCTGTAACGGATAAATATAGGAAAGTTATCATGAGCAGCAAAGAAAACAGGCGTTTTATTAGACATCCAACTCAGATACCGATAGAAGTGTCGTGTATGAGTAAGCACATCCGTAAATGTAAACATTTAAACAATATCAGTTTAGGCGGGCTGGCATTTAAGTCAACTCAGAATTGGCAACTTGGTACCCTGATTGGTATCCGTATTCCTTTAATTGATCCCTTGTTTGAAACCAAAGGTCAAGTTGTTTGGTGTCAACAAAACTTCGCCTATTTTGATGTTGGGGTTGAAGTGATGGATAAAGATGAGGTTTTTAAAGTACGCATGGTAGAGCAGGTTTGTCAAATTGAACAATATAGAAAATTGCTTAAACAAGATGGACGAAATTTAAGTATTGAAGAAGCGGCGACGGAATGGATAAGTCATTATGCGGCTGATTTTTCACCCGTTGAATTTGAAATAGAAGCTGTAAAATAAATCTGACAGGTTTTCAAGGTTTAACTGGACGGATCTTGTGATGTTGATGAGCCGCAATCATTGCGACAATTTCCAAAGATTCTTTTTCACTTTCTAAACGGATACGCACGGCATGAGGTAGGGCTTGTAATTTTTTGGCATCCCATTCTTTTAGCCATTCCGTATCTTCGGTGATTTTTTTATCGACATATAAATATTCAAAATAAGCTTTGTAGCCCTCCAAAGCGGTTATTGCCGTCGCATATTCTTCTAAATGTTCAGTTGGATCACTGGCAAAGGCGGGTGCAATGCGGATTTCTATGCCTGTTTCTTCATCACTTGGTAATAATTGCCATGCCATTAAACCTGGCTGTCGCCCTGGTGATACCGTTGATACCCAAGCCATTTCTTCTTCTTCGCCTTGGAAAAAAATATATTTTTTGTTTTCATCAGGATCTCTATAAACATGCGGAAATGCAGCTTCAAGTGCTCGTTCAATCTGTAATAAAACCAGTACTTTATCCAGGCTTTCATCAAGAATATTACCGGTACGAGTCCACTCTTTAAGGACGATATTCGTTCCCATTGCCAATAGCAACATGACAAGTGCTGACAATGTTAATGCCATCAATAATTCTAGGAGGGTAAAACCGGTATTGGAGGAACGTAACATGGGAAAATGGAATTAATTGCGAATTAGAAATTGGAAATTACTGCGCTGTATCTTGTAATATCAAGCGCACACTATTTAATTCTATGCCTTTTTCATCATCACGCAATGTATAAGGTTCTAGTGCCAGCCGCATAGGGCGCGTTTGACGTTCCGGTTTTTCTATGGGATCGTCGGTACTTAAATCTAAACTTTGTTGATAACGTTCAGGTAATTCCGGATAATCTGGCTCTTCAAGTATTTGAGCGGCATTAATAGCGGAACGTAAAAAAACGGTTCGTTCAATATCATCTACTGCTTTAAAAGCCAAGCGTTTACTGGTTGCCAATAAGGCAAAAGTGGTTCCTAAAACCATGCCAACTATTGCCATAGCAACAATCAATTCAAGAAGGGTAAAACCAGCGTGCTGCAAATTAGTTTTCATGAAATCATTAATCATCATATAAATTTTCCAACTCAATTTTGCCCGTCATTGGATTGACAGTGATTTTTGTTTTATATTTGAGATAACTCAAGATAAGCACTCCACCACTATTTCCCCCTTCAGGATAAAAGGTTATTTGATAATTCGCTGTATCACTATTTGTATCACTATCTTCTTCACCCCATTGCAAAGTGGCACCACGACTTACCCAGTGTCCAGGTTTCGTTTTCGAGACTGAATTATCAACATCTTTACCTTCGTGAAATGTGACGGTTTTTTGTTTACCTTCCACAATCGCAGAGCGACGAGCATATTTTAATACCGCAACAGCTTCACGTACTTGTGCCCTAAGAAGAGTGGCTTGACCTGATCTGAGATTTGGAATAATTAATACTGCCATCATGCCAATAATGGTCATGACAACAAGCAATTCCAGCAAGGTGAACCCTTTATCCAATTGATTTTTTTTCTTAAACGATGGAACAGACTTTTCCATCCAACGGAGGTAGATATGAGAAAAAAAACTTTGGCGGAACACCTTACTGTAACTTTCCCCCCATTTAGGGAGAGAAACCTTTTTATTCCCAATTGACAATATCAGCATTATCACCTTCACCACCTTGTTGACCATCTGCACCAAAGGAATAAAGATCATAATTCCGCTTATTACCGCCAGGGCGCATATACTGATAGAGATTACCCCAAGGGTCCTTCAATTGGCTTTTTTTCAAATAAGGACCATCCCACGCGGGATCACTCCCTGGCGCTTCGACTAAAGCGTCTAAACTGCTGGGATATTTACGTATATCTAGTAAATATGAACCAATGGCACCTTCAAGTAGACTGATATGAGCTTTAGCGGCATCGCGTTGTGCGCCAAAAAATTTCTTGTAAATACCCGGTGCGACTAATGCAGCTAACATGCCAATAATTGCCATCACAATTAATAACTCAATTAGGGTAAACCCTTGTTGTCTTTTAAATTTCTTCATAAAATAATTGTGAATTGTTAATTGATTTGGTTTAAGATTATAGTCAGTTCATGTATTTTTTTCACTGAAAAGGTTAAAATATTTATTGTACCTACATACATATAAAAATTCGGTTTGTAACATATTATAATGATAATGTTTTAAAAATCAAGACTGACATTAATATTTTTTTAAAGATAGTATCCAATGCTCACTGCTTATAGACTTGATTTAATTTCAAATGATTATTATATCTGTTATTCAAATAAATGCAAAAATTTTAAGTACGTTCAGTATAAATTAAAAAAGGAAACCATAATGAAAGCAAATGTAGGTGGCATTGATAAAGCATTTCGATTAATAGCGGGCTTAGGCATGATTGGTGCGGGTGTTTATTTTCAAAATTGGTGGGGGGCAATTGGTATCATACCAATTGTGACAGCCCTGTTTAGTTTTTGCCCTGCCTATTTACCATTCGGTTTTTCAACCTGTGCGGCTAAAACGGAAGAGCCAAAGGCTGAATAATAACTCTTCATGAAAAGAAATCCGATTTTTGAAAAAATCGGATTTCTAACCTAACCTGCTAATTTTTATTTATGCGCTCATCCTTACTGATTTGCCTACAGACTAATGAACAAGTCAGTTGGGCTATTTTTGGAGCAACAGGGCAAATTATAAAAAGTGCAACGGATGTACCCCTAGATACGGTTCCCCACCATGCTCGCCCCCCACTGGTTCTTATACCAGGAAGCAATGTACTATTAACTTCAGCGGATATTCCCACCAAACAATGGCAACGCATGGTCCAGGCGGTCCCTTATGCAGTGGAAGAACAATTAGCTGATGATATAGAAAATTTACATTTTGCCCTCGGAAAACGGGAAGCCCTATCAGGCGATATCAGTGTTGCCGTTATTGCCCGTGTGCAAATGGAAGCCTATTTGCAGCAGTTGAATATGGTGGGATTGACACCTGCGGTGTTAATACCGGATATTCTTGCGGTTCCTAAACCAACCGATGGATGGGGCGTATTATTTCTTGATAACATGGCATTAGTTCGCACCGGTTTATATAGTGGTTTTGCTATTGAATCAGATTGTATCAGTGCTGCCCTACAAATCGCTTTAGTTGAACATGAAGCAAATCCCCCTCAAAAAATAGTTATTTTTAGTGGTACTCAAGTCAATACGGCATTGACAGAGTTAGAAACTATTCCTATCATAGAAAATCGTCACGAAAAAGGAGTATTAGCTTGGTTGGCGCAAGGGCTCATTGAACATAAACCCTTGAATCTATTACAAAATGACTACAGTCCCCAGGATAAAGTCATCACCTTATTACGTCCCTGGCGACTCACTGCGATATTATTACTTATACTAGGGGGGATTTATTGGCTCAAACAAGGAGTAGAATATCAACAATTGAGCCAGCAGCGTCAAGCTTTACAAACACAAATTGAAACTATCTATCGTAAGACATTTCCTAAAGCGCGTAAAATTGTCAATCCGCGTGTCCAAATGGAACAAAAATTAAAAGCCCTCCGCGTTCAAAAAAACCACACAACCCCAGGAAACCACTTTCTTTCCATACTCAATCAAATTAGTACACACCTAACACGCACCCCCGGCTTTAATCTCAAACGCCTTGATTACCGCCAAAGGTATTTTGATATCCAATTAGAAGTTGCCAATTTACAGGCTTTAGAATTATTAAAAAAACGTCTTAGTCGATTAGATTTAAAGGTAGAAATCCAATCTGCTATCAGTCGCAATAATTTAGTTGAATGTCGTTTGCGTATTCGAGATAAATTATGAAAAACTCACGTACTATTATTTTTGTAAGCCTATTCATAACCGGCGTTATTATTTATATAGGTTATTGGCTCTACACGCATTTTGAAATCATAACCGAAGAAGTGGAAGTGGGTTTTCGAGGCAAAGCCCGTGATAATCCTTTATTAGCGGCTGAACGCTTATTAACACGTATGGGAACTTCTGCTACAACAGTACAATCTTTATCTGATAGTGATTTAGGATTAGGAGATACATTGGTATTATTACAATATGATACCAGCCTTGATGATGAGCAAACGCAAGAATTAATCAATTGGGTTGATAGCGGGGGACATCTGATTATAGCCCATAACCGTTCACGCGAAGCTCAAAAAGACACGAGTCAACCTAATAATTTTGTATTTGAAGAAATTAGCGTCACCCAGCATCAAAATGGCTTGGATGAAAATGAAATAGCACCCCCAACTGAATTTATTTGGGGGCAATATCGCCTACAAGTGGCTTTTAATCCTAATGACTATCTTGAAAATGAACATTATCCAGCAGAAAAAATTAGCGACGATTATGGTACCCATTTATTATCTTATTATTACGGTGCTGGCATACTAAGCGTATTAAGTGATTTAGAATTTATTGAAAATGATAAAATCAGTGAATATGATCATGCTCAATTTCTATGGCAATTAGTTAATTTTGATCGAGTCATAACACGAGTATGGTTACTGCGTACCTATATGGGTTCTCACAAAAGTGAACCATCATTGTGGATTTTACTTTGGCAAAATTTATGGACAATGATAATCAGTGGAATACTATTACTGTTATTTTGGTTATGGGCAGCCAGTCGCCGTTTTGGACCTCTCTTACCCGTTCCCCCAAAGACTCGGCGCCGTTTACTAGAACATATAGAAGCCAGTGGTCATTTTTTATGGCGACAACATCAAACCACCCTGTTACGATACAGTGCTGTCCAAGCCTTGTTAAAACGCTTAGAGTCTGTGCATCCTGACTGGGTACGGTTACCTCATACCCAATTAAGCCAACGGCTTGCAGAAGTTTGCGAATTACCGGCAGAGGAAATAGAAAAAGCTTTAAGTCTTACCAAATTATCCTTTACCAAAAATAGGCAACCGGTAGAGACAGAAGTCACCTTTACCCAATCCATTCAAATTCTCACCCAAATAAGGAAAAAATTATGAATACCCTCAACGAATCGCTGAATTTGCCTATTGTGGAAAAAAGTTTAATAAATAGCTCGCCTCCTAATGAATCAATAAAACGCGCCATTGACATTGTTCAACGTATTAGCACCGAAGTCAGTCATGCGATGGTGGGTCAACAAGAAATCATTGAACAAATACTCATTGCCCTATTAGCGGGGGGGCATGTATTAATTGAAGGTGTACCAGGTTTAGGCAAAACATTGTTAGTGCAAGCGTTAGCGAAAACTTTTGAGGGCAGTTTTACACGCATTCAATTCACTCCCGACTTAATGCCTAGTGATGTGACGGGACATGCGATGTATGATATGAAAAGTGAAGAGTTTCGGATTCGCAAAGGGCCAATTTTTACTCACTTATTACTTGCTGATGAAATCAATCGGGCCCCAGCTAAAACTCAGGCTGCCTTGTTGGAGGTCATGCAAGAACAACAAGTGACAATTGAAGGTCGCGCCTTTACCGTATCTCCGCCGTTTATGACGCTCGC
This sequence comes from Gammaproteobacteria bacterium, assembly GCA_003645255.1. GTDB lineage: Bacteria > Pseudomonadota > Gammaproteobacteria > Beggiatoales > Beggiatoaceae > QNES01. Next base: position 3,183 of record QNES01000103.1, on the reverse strand, counting down.
CACTCAAAATCCAATTGAACAAGAAGGTACCTATCCCTTGCCGGAAGCACAACTGGATCGGTTCTTACTAAAAATACGCATTGACTATCCGAGTGACGCTGAAGAGATCCGTTTAGTCAAACAAACAACCAAAAGCAAAGTAGGAGAAGTGCTTGATGTCAGTACGGTCAACAGCCTAATTAAAGCCGAAAATGTTATAACCCTACAACGCATTGTAGCCGGTTTACAAATTGATGATCGGGTGTATGACTATGTGGTCAACATTGTGCGCAGTACGCGCACTTGGCCTGGTATCAGTCTGGGAGCTGGACCGCGTGGGAGTATTGCCCTGATTCGGGCAGCCCGCGCTGTCGCCTTATTAGCAGGACGCGATTTTGTCACGCCGGACGATGTGAAATACATTGTACTCGCTACCTTGCGTCATCGCATCACCTTAACACCCGAATTGGAAATTGAAGGGCATGATGTAGATAGTGTTTTGAAGGCGGTGTTAAATAAGGTAGAGGCACCTCGAATATAAATGTGAACAGAAAGGGAAACATTGTTTGTGTAGGCTTCAAGAATGAAAATTTCAAGAAATGACTGAAGTTATAGTTCTTATCATCAGAACTATACAAGATTGCTATAAGTTGAACAATAGAAATCCGATTTTTTCCAAAAATCGGATTTTTTCTCATGTTCAATATGTGGTACGATTAATCCGCATGAACAATTAAAAGAGCGTATAAATAAACGGTGCAACGGCTGAACCTTGTGTCAACACAATCAATCCGCCTAATAGTAACAATACGAGAATAATCGGCGCAAGCCAAAATTTCTTGCGTTCTTTCATAAATGCCCAAAGATCTTTCAGCAAATCTAACATTAGAATGGACGCTCCAGATGTTGAGGTGAACGGGAGGGTGTTAAGGTGCGATAACTATCTGATTGTGGTGCCCTATTTTTCATAGCATTTTTTCCAAATAGACGCATAATTAACCCCATGGGTGTCATAATAAAGTAAAACATGATTCCTAAAATAAGGCGGGTATTTATCCAACCTAATACGAGCGCGAAGGACATCCAGCCTCGATAGATCCATTTTAAATGCTGGGGTATCAGTAGAGCTAATCCCCATAGCACTCCGGCAATAACCCAGGGCCATACTGGAAGTGCAAAACTAAATAGCCATGGGAATAATAACCCAAATAGCCCGACAAACAAGCCGCCGGTGATCAATCCAAATTCACGCAATCCTTTTTTATCGGGAATTTCAATATTCATTTTTATCAATTATTAGTTGTCACTCTATTATAAATACTATTTTTGCAAAAAATAGTATTTCTTTAATTAAAATTATTCAAGTTTATCATTCAGGGCAATCGCGTCTTTAGGCAACGCTATACGATGTAACCACTCAATTTGATCAAAGTCAGTGTCAAAACTGGCAAGGGAGTTCAATCGTTAAAGTTGTCATAACAGAATCCTCAATTAGTAGGGGCAATCCCTTGTGGTTGCCCATATCAATTCCCAATCCACTTAATCCAATTCAAATTCCTGTTTCCACGCTTCATCTTTTGCCCAAACGGGCTGATTATGCTTAGAAAGTAGGCAGTTTTCTAATACCAAATAATCCATCTCCGTTCGCATAAAGCATTGATAAGCATCTTGAGGTGTACATACCAGTGGCTCGCCACGTACATTAAATGATGTATTAACTAAAATAGGGCAACAGGTTAACGCTTCAAACTGTTTTAACAAGGCATGATAACGCGGATTGGTTTCAGAATGCACCGTTTGAATACGAGCAGAATAATCTAAATGCGTAATTGCCGGTAAGGTTGAACGGGGCACATTAAGCTTTTCTATGCCAAATAACTTTTGCTGTGATTCAGTCAGCGGCAAGCGAAATTCAGGTTTGACATCCGCGACTAATAACATATAAGGGCTGGCATGATCCATCTCAAAATAATCGCTCACGCGTTCCTGCAAAATAGACGGCGCAAAGGGGCGAAAAGATTCACGGAATTTAATCTTTAAATTCATCACCGACTGCATTTTTGTACTACGGGGATCACCAAGAATAGAACGCCCCCCTAAAGCACGCGGTCCAAATTCCATCCGCCCATGAAACCAGCCCACAACATTTTCATCACTCAAAATCTGAGCCAGTTTAGGCAAAAGTTCATCGTCAGGCAAAGATTCATAAGGCGCGTTAATAGAATCAAGATAAGTACGTATATCCGTATCGAAAGATTGTGGTCCTAGATAAGCCCCTTGCATAGAATCAACCTGATTAACGGCTCTTGGTTTATCCTGATATTCATGCCAAACACTCAATGCTGCACCTAAAGCACCGCCGGCATCACCTGCCGCCGGTTGAATCCAAATATCTTTCAAAAGGTTTTCTCGCAAAATACGCCCATTAGCGACACAATTAAGGGCAACACCGCCTGCTAAACACAAATAATCTACCCCCAATTCTTTATGGACATTCCGCACCAAACGTAGCACAACTTCTTCAGTCACCGCTTGAATAGAACGGGCAATATCCATTTCGCGCTGCGTTAAAGTCCCTTCTCGGGGGCGCGGTGGTCCCCCAAAAAGTTTATCAAACTTGCGATTTGTCATGGTTAATCCAACCGCATAGTTGAAATAACGCATATCTAGCTGAAAAGTGCCATCTTCTTTGAGATCAATTAAATGATCTAATATCGTTTGAACATATTTCGGTTCACCATAAGGAGCCAATCCCATAAGCTTATATTCACCGGAATTAACCTTAAACCCTGTAAAATAAGTAAAGGCTGAATATAACAAACCTAGAGAATGTGGAAAATCAATTTCCCACTGAGGTGTTAAATGATTATCTTCACCTAACCACACCGAAGTCGTTGCCCATTCCCCCACCCCATCCAGGCATAACACCCCCGCTTTTTGAAAAGGGCTAGGAAAAAAAGCCGAAGCCGCATGAGCTTGATGATGTTCAGTAAATAATAAAAGGGGCAATTGCGATGAGCTTGTACTGAGTGCCGCTAATTCTTTTTTCAGCACACTTTTCAAATACAATTTTTCTTTCAGCCAAATGGGCATCGCCTGTACAAAAGAACGAAACCCTTTAGGTGCAAAACCCAAATACGTCTCCAAAAGACGCTCAAACTTTACCAATGGTTTATCATAAAACACGACATAGTCTAAATCTGC
>QNES01000102.1 GCA_003645255.1 Gammaproteobacteria bacterium | reverse complement strand
AGCAATAGCCTTTATGGCATGAGTGAAGTTCGAGGCAACGACGATACGTGCTTCCCCGGCGATAACCTGTGGCGATCCAATAAAAACACTCAGCAACAATATAGTTAGTATAAATTTAATCATGGTATGAATTTTCCGACGGTTAAGTTTTTTTAGACTTTAGCAAGGCTATTGAAAAAACGGTTCTGACTTCACGCTAATATTAAACTGATTATTTTCAGTTTGAATTATATCACATTGTGTGATCACATTATTATCTGCCGGAAAAAGGGCTTGTTTTCTTTCTATGAATACCGTGAATAATTGTTCTAGCAATATTGCAGCCTGACGATTTTTGGGATCTTCAATGACTTCTTTCAATAGGGCATAGTTTCGATTTATGGCATAATTCCAAGCGATTTTAGCTAAAATAATCAGCGTTTTGGCTTCAACCTTGTTTTTAAAGGGCGTTTCCGTTTTCACAATCTCAATCAGTTTTTCTGATAAATTCAAATGGCGAGATAGGGGTTGAGTATTGCTATGGTGAAAAGTCACATTCGCATATTTATCCTTCATTGAAAAGTCAAATACCGCCGCATTCTTCCAATAGCTATTAGGCAATTGGATCCCACGGTAAAATTTTATCTACCTCTATATCAATAATGGATAAGCTGCGATCAAAACTGTGATAGATTTCCTGAATCTTATAGCTATTGTGAAGCAATTTTTCAGACACTTGCCCTTTAACCACCAGTTTTTCCCCAAGACGCATCGCGGGAATAATCGCAATTGCTAAAAAAGCATCGGCTGGCATTGGGCACACTTTGCCCTGCCAACGAAACCAGATAGGATAAATTTTATTGTTAGCAATGATATTTGCACGCACTTCCATGCGCTCATCGTTTGCTAATGTTTCAATGTTTTCAATGATAAGCATAATTTTATGATTGATTCAAATATCTGGCGTATAGGTTATGCACCCGACGAATTCTGATTTATTAATCAGACATATGCGGCTTACGAGTTTTAGAGGGGATTACATTTTCTTGATAATGTTATTGTAATCTTCATGAGAACCGATCCAAAACCAAGTGGTTGTATCATCTTTTAGAAGTCCTAAAGTACGCCAATCACGTCCAACACGATTAGATTTCATATTTGTGAGACATAAGTTGCTGGATCAAAATCGAAAACTTCGCCTTGGTTCATTTCTACTTCGACTTGAGTCGCCATTTTTTCTAGCCATTGCTGGGAAGCTTTACTTTGAAATAACTCATCCCATTGTGTTTCATCATCAGCAAACAGTTCATAATTGCGAATAGTCGCCATTAATGCATCAGCCAGTATGTTTTGTTCAAACAATGGCAATTTATAGGCTCCTTCAAAAGCTTGTTGCAACTGGATATTCATATTGGTTCCTCTATCATTTGAGCTTAATTACACGAATTAACGGGATGAATGATTGTCTGAAATATATCGTTTCCAAATGGAATTTTGGAACGAGCACGGTAGCACGGTAGCGTATAGGGTGCATGACGCTATCGCTTATGCACCCGACGAATTCTGATTTATTAATCAGACATATGCGGCTTACGAGTTTTTAACGCCAAAATTATTTTTTAGTCCACAAGGTTTTCCATAATCCATGCGTACTAAAACCTTCCCAGCCCCAGCGTAACCAGCGTATTAACGCAAATGAGAGCCATAACGCCCACAGTAACATCGCAATACGATATACCCACATTGACCAAGAGAATACCCACACTTGCGGCAAAATATTGCCAATACGGTCCTCATACCAACGCAAATGGTAAGCAGTGGAGCCATTGCCGGCAATGTGCATATTGGGGTGTCCTAGCAAGCCTTCGTAAATAGCGGTTGACAGGATTGATAAAGCGATGACAGTGAGAATACCTATACTGATTTGTATGGCATTAAATTTCAAGGGCTGTATGTCAGAAGACATTTGTGCCCGCCAACCTAACATCATAAGCCATCCCACGACAATTAGCATCGCTCCTACATTCACTTGGCTGAGTACCATACCTAATAATAGCCAGTGTAAAACATTGAGCGGCGTTAATGAAACTTGCCCCAATCCGATTGAAACGAGAGTGATGACAATTAAAATACCCCAAATCATCACCGCAGGACCAATCGGCTCGCCACCGACAAATAAAATCCAGCGTTCTTGTGGCATTTTGATTTCCATAAGGGTATTCACACTATCTATGCCCAGATCAATAGGGGGCGTGTGAAAAGTTCGGCTCATACCGCTAATACCAATAGGTTGTCGAAATTGTAATTCAACGCGCTGTGCGCCAGGCATAATGGGCAAGGTAACAACCCGCCCTTCTTGACGTATCGGTTGAGATTTACCATTGATATTGACCGATTGTAATTGGGCATCTTTGGGCAACTTTATTGGGTGCTGCATACCACGACTACTGCGAAGGTTTAATAATAATTGATTATGGCTAGTATTTTGTCCAGGTGTCACAATTAATTGACTTCGATCAATGGTCAATACTTGTCCCGTGACTCCCTTTGGACGGCTCAAGTGTAAAATGACTTTTTCGCCCGGCCAGGGTCGCCATTCTGGTAACCATCGTCCTTGAGCTTGGTGATGGACGATGGGAATGCCCTCAATTTCAACATGCCACATCGCGCTGGCATCTAAACGCCAAGTTTCACTGCTAAAAGCATTTTCAGGCGCGAGCAATGTGAGAACTTCTTGCTTTTCCAACACCGATGTCCAACGAATTTCTGATCGATTTGAGGACAAGTTAATGAGGGCATGACCTTTTTCAACACGAATGCCTTCACTGGTGACGGCTTCTCCCTGAAGTAGGGGAATTTCTAAAACGATTGCCGAACCTAATGGGGTTTTGCGTATCACGCGACTCATTACTTGCCAATCTAAACCTAATAGTAAGGTCCGTTCAATTTGGACAAAGGGCGGTAAACTGCCCATTTCTAATTCTATTAGATGTGTTTCGTCTGTTTGCTTACGGGTAAATTGCAATTGAGCATCGGCAACTCCGTTTTCATGCACCCCTTCGATATCCCATTCCTCCGCTTTGACAGTGACAAAGTGAGGCTTGAGAGGCAAAGGGAGTTGTACAGTATGGCGATTAGGTAAAGAACCCGTCATTTGTATTTGATGAATCCCCTTTATGAGCTTGATCCATAATTGCCCTTTCTTGTCACGCCATAAATTGGATGCCGGTTCACCATTAAGCAGCACTTGCTGTGGCAACCATTGTTTAGCAATACCTGGTAAAGGTACAACAACATCAGCGTGGCTATGGATTTCCATGCGCGCACTTAATTGCTGTGTACTCAATTCCAAAAACAAGCGCGGACTGCTGGCACAATAGGGCAAACACTCTGGCTGAGTTAATAAATGATGCTCACTTAATAAGCGATTTTGCAATTCATCCAATAATGATTGCGGTGGAAAGCTTGATTTATTAGTCACTTGCTTATCAACTTGAACTGGTTTATCAACTTGTTGAGGTGCTATCGGTTCTTGCGCATAAGTCGGCAAACATAACAACAAGCTAACCAATAGTAGTGCTACACTCTGAATAGCTTTTGATGGACACTTTTCATTAAACTTGGATTTCCGCTTTGTGAAAGTTTTCTTCTTTGTGATAGGTAATGTCTTTAAGTTGTTAGCACCCGGTCCCCAGGATACCCAAAGAAAAAATGCGATTAATATAGCCAGGAACATAACATTTAGAATGCTTAACACACTATTGACAGTGGGTGATAGCAACCATAGATGCACCGATTGATTTTGTTGGACTGGACCACTCCAACGCATGGTTACATCACGCCATTTCCATTGGGGCAAACCAGGTCCTGTTTGAACTTGGGCATTGGGATCAATTTGTACCAGTTTTGAACGAACTTTACCAGCATAAGAAAAACTACCCGTTTGATAACGACTCTTGTGTGGAAGTGGTTCCATAGCTTGTTGCACTTGATCGGCAAGGAATGGTCTTCTTAAAGATTGACTGATCATCGTTGGAGGAGCGTAGCTAGGCTGTTCTAACGTTGCCCAAGGACGTTCAAGTTGTGGATAAATACTTTGTCGCACTTGTTGCATCATAAAGGGTAAAGCTATAATTAATAAAGTAATTAGACTCAAATTGCGATAAAAACGCACCGAGCGACTAAACCAACCTTGCGTTGGTAATACTCGTACTAATGCCAAAGACGCAATAATACTTAACCAGACAAAATGCGGTGCTTTCGTTTCATGGTAAATCAATACCATTGTTATTAGGGTTAATACACCCCAAACCCAATGCCATAATTTACCGACTGCCACTGCCATAATAAGAACAATGAAAAAATCCAGCAATGACGACCATTGCTTGAGCCAGGTACCAGGAACGTGATCTACCCCGGTCGCACTGAATAAACGCCAGCCGGGGGGTAAATGTAATGTGGCTTGTACCTGTTGAAAATCATGCGCCCAGCCAACAGCAGGTAATTGAGTCACCGCTTTTTCTAAACGACTATCGGCGACTAAATCAATTTCTCCACGTCGAACTTCTACGCCATTTTGGCTGTTTTCGGCTAAACGGGTAATAAATTGATCTTTACCATTGACCGCAACGCGCCCTAATATCGCCGGCGATGCCATTTCTAAACGCCAGAAGCGTGTCATGCTTCCGCTAATGCGATCTTGTACCGTGTAACCTTTACCATCAAAATCTAACCAATAATGTCGATCCAGATTTAACTGATCGGGTGCAGGCTCTGGATCACCCCGGCGTTTTTCAACGATTTCTAAAATCTCCCCTACTTGCATTTGATAAGCGGGAAATTGTCGCCACGCATTGGGTAAAGCCGTTTGTTGTGGATTAATAGCACTCACTCCCTGAATTTCCACTAAGCGTAAATCATTACGCGCTTCAAACACCCACATTTCCCTATCTACCCATTGCCCTGATGAAGAAATGAGTTTTAATTGATTAACCGCCCCGATTTGGCGCGTGTGCAAAGTTAAAGTCCATGAACCAGGACGCACTTGTAAGCGCAATTGACCATCCGCTTCTAAACGGGCTGGTAAAGGGCTACTTAGGGACATGGCTTGATGTTGGTCCAGTAAAACGGGTCCTAAAATGACTTCACGGTGATGACCAGCGACATCTAACTCAATGCGCGTAATAACTTGTAAAGGAATGTCGTCGATAATGTGACGATAAACGCGCAGTTCTAAACGATTTTCCACTGCCTTTTCACGGGTTATACCACGTTGCTGTAACCATAAACGGCCCTGCTCATCAAGTCGTGGTATCGCTACCGGCGCGTTGTTAATGGTCAAATCAATCAAACCGGTAGTCGCCGGGATAGGTAAAAATTCCGGAGGGTGCGAAAAATGAAATTGCCCCCGTAGGGTCAATTCACCTTTCTCAGCAAAAATACTCGGTACGCCATCACGATCCGCAACCACAGCAGCAGTGTCATTGATTTGTACCTGTTGGGGCCAATGTTTAGCGTTACCAGGCAGGGCTATCCAGCCGGCACTATAAACTTGCCAAGTTTGGCTAAATTCAGCCTGGGTAGATTTGACATTGAAAGTCATAAGACTGGGCCATTGACAAATTCCCTCTAATCCCTCTTTTTTAATAGTCGCTTTTTTAGTAGTAGAAGGAGATTGATTATAATAAGGGGGACAGATATCGTCCTGGGTATCATGTAATACCCAATTAATCCAGGGTTGCAAAAGCGGTGGCACATCCTGGGGTAGCAATGCGTCTGCCCTGATGGATTGACTTAAACATAATAACAGGCTATATAAGCCTAGCATTATTATGCGTTTCGGGAGATTGTTTTTTGTCATGCTTTGATTTTCCTTGGTTGCGGATCGAATTCACTTATGTAAGTATAGCATTTTAACATTTTTGGCCAATTTAAGAAATTTTTGGAAAAAAATAGGATTTCGACAGATTCTATTTTTCATCCAAGGAAAAAAAATATTTATGCTAGTCATATCCTTTAAAATTGCCACAAACGAATATAATTATTTTGAAAGTTGATCTTTTTTGAAATATATGATTAAAGAAGAAATGCTATCAAGAATTACCGTTAACCCCCAAGTTATGTTAGGTAAACCCACCATTCGAGGTATGAGAATTACCTTAGAACAAATTTTATTGGCATTAGCAGGAGGCGTATCTGCACAAGAATTACTTGATGACTATCCAGAGCTTGAACCGGCAGATTTTCAAGCAGTGTTTCTATATCTCGCTCAACTTGTCAGTGAAGAACAAGTCTTACCTATTAAATTTTCAAGCTTGGCGTTGGCAGACAAGTTGAACATTATCTACAAACGCAGGTTATGACATAAAAACCGTGAGAGCGATAGATAATAAAATGTTAGACACTGATATTATTCGTCTTGCCGTGAAAGAAAATCGAATGGTTATCACGATGGATAAAGATTTGGGTGAATTGGTGTATCACTGTGGCATGGATCATTGTGGTGTATTATTGCTCCGATTAGAAGATGCCACCGGTGCGGAAAAGGTGCAAGTAGTGGATGACATTTTAGCCAATTATTCGACACAAATTTACCATTGTTTCTGTGTCTTTCAAAATGACAAGCTAAGAATTAAAAGGACCGTTCATTAAATTAAACGACGATGAATATGCCCCTCTGGCTATCAAACATCGAAAGAAATAATTGGGATCAGAGTAAAATTCATAAGGTATAATAATGCCTATAAAAAATAAAAGTTAATCAATTAATGTTACTCTGACCCCAATTATTGTTCAATGGCTGTAGGGCGAACTACCGCGAACGCCTGGCTTAACTTAATGGCTGATAAGACACTTTCAGGATGTCATTGATAAATATCGCATTGAATAAACAATATAGATATTCTAACCCTCCTGGTATAGGGCTTTATGGTTTTCATTTTTGAAATATTTTTTGTCAAAAAAAGTACTTGACATTTTTTAAAAATTAGAATAAAATTGGCAAATTATGTATTTTTTCGGGGTCTTTAAAATAAAACTAAATAGACATGAACTTAATAAGTTTGGAATTGGGAAAATCATTCAAAACCTGGTTCTTAATCTTGAAGATGGCTACCGGTCCTTACTTAAGATAATCAACATAAGGTAGGTTTTTGTTCAACAATCCTCAAATAATCATGTTAAATAAACTTAAAAAAAGTTATTGGGGTATTTTAATTGCCCTCATTTTCTCCCAACCAATTTTAGCTATAGAAGAAAATTGTGATTATGCAGCTGATTTACTTCTTTATGCTTATAATTTGCGTGATAATATTTCGCTAAAAAAATTACTATTTATAAAGTCTTTACATTTTTGTCACAGTCAGGCCAATGTCCATAATACTCTCGCTAATATTTTCAAAGAAGAAGGTCAATATGCAAAGGCTATTTTCCATTATAGACATGCACTAAATATACGTCCTAATTTTTTTGAAGCTTGGTTTGGAATTGGGGCAACATACGATGTACAAAGACAATTTTCGCTTAGTTTAGAAGCCTACTCGCATATATGCCAAATTAATGAAGAGGCTAAAATGCAAATAATAAGGTTGTTAAAAGACAAACGATATGCTACAATTGCAAAAGATATGGTGTTGGATACGGATAGCTTATTGGCACTTTATCAGCCAGAACGTCGTGATGCTCTCAATATGAGACTTGCTGATTGCGGTTTGCATAAACAAGCACAGCCATTGTTTATTTTCTTAAATCTGTATTTTGATACTAGAACTGTGAGTTTTAGCAATGCAGAGGTCGTAAAACAACAACTTAATGAAATTATAGCCGCTTTACGCCATATTAATCCCATACAAAATGTTAATGTACATGGACATACAGATTCACGTCCGTTTAAAAATCTCAGTTTTATGGAAAGTAAGCAACGTAATTTGCAGTTATCGGAAGAACGTGCCGGTATGATTGCTGATACTTTACGGCAGTATGATGTTAAACAATCCATAAAAGTGTATGGTCATGGATATAGCCAACCTTTTATATGGGGTGATTCACTAATTGCTCATACAAAAAATCGCAGGATTGAAATTGAAGTGGAACCCATCAAACAAAAATCTATAGATAACTATTAAGATGATTGCTAAAATTCTAAATTGGATGCCAATAGTTGTTATTGTAATACTTTTTAACGCTTGTATAAGTGGTGATGAAACAACTGAATCGGTAGTGGAACAACCTAAAAATCCTGGTTATTTACGTTTACCTTTAAGTGATAGTATTGAAACTTTTGATCCCAGTTTAATTTATACCGATGCTCAAATTGAACTGGTTGAACAACTGTTTTTAGGATTAACTGATTTTGATCCACACACATATACAATAATACCAGAATTAGCGATTGATTGGCAAGTGAGTCAGGATGGTTTAGTTTATATTTATCAGCTGCGGCAAGACGTGCAGTGGACGCAGGGAAAACCAGTGACAGCTCACGATATAGTTTGGGCAATTCGGCGTAATATTACTAATTCGCCATACGCTTTTACCTTGTATCCGCTAAAAAATGCTCAAGCTATTTCGCAACATGAAATTACCTCGCTATCGTCTTTAGGAGTTCGGGCAATTGATGATTACACAATTGAGTTTACCTTAGAGCAAGCCGCTGGATATTTTCCGGCTCTAACCAGTTTGTGGACTTATGCGCCTTTACCCCGCACAGTTATTGAACAGTATGGTGATAAATGGATTAATTTATCCAATTTGCAAACTAACGGTTCTTATCAGCTTACTTTATTCCAGCCTGATAGTTTGTTAATATTAAAGAAAAATCCTAATTATTATGAGGTGGATAAGGTTCAAATAGCAGAAGTACATTACCATATATTGCCGGAAAGCTCTTTAGCATTTGCAATGTATAAGGCTAATAAATTAGACATAATCGGTGGTCAAGCTTACCTATCGATGTCGCAATCTGTCATGACAAGCGTAAAATATAATAAGAACTTACGTGCAGAGCAATATTCAGTACCCAATTTTTGTACCGAATGGTATGGTTTTAATGTCCAACGTCCTCCTATGGATAATCTCTTAGTTCGCAAAGCCATTATAGCTGCTATTGACAAGAGAAATCTCATGGATGTTGTGCTCGAAGCTAAACACCTACCGGCTATGACTTTTACTCAACCTTATGGCGTTGAACCGGTCGAAAAAACGGGTATAGTATTTGATCCTATCCATGCACGAAATTGGTTGGCTAAAGCTGGTTATCCGCAAGGTAAAAATTTTCCACCATTGTTTTTAGTACATAATAAATCTAAAAAACATGCTGCTACAGCTAAAGCAATTAAAAAAATGTTAAAGCATCACTTGAATATTGATGTTGAAGTGCGTTCCCTTGAATTAGAACGCTATATCAAAATTTTAACTGCCGACACTCCCCATATTTTTCGGATGAATTGGTGTGCAATGCCGGATGCTGATCATTGGTTATATGAAGTTTTCCATCCGGATAAAGGAATAAATTGGATTGCGTGGGATAATCGTGAATTTGCGAAACTCGTTACTAAAGCCCGCCAAATTTCTGACCTAACTGGGCGTGCAGAACTTTATCAGCGTGCGGAGAAAATTCTCACAGAAACTGAAGCTGTAATTGTTCCTCTATATTTTGAAACGACTCCATTTTTAGTTAAATCCTGGGTACAAAATTGGAATGACAAACCATTTGGTGGTCAACATATTCGTAACTGGTCTTTGGAATAAAAATGAAAATAAAATACTGGCTATTAATAATAATCTTATTATTTTCGGCATCATTTATCTGGTGGAGCGGTTTTTTGCTGACAGAAGAACCGATTTATATTGCTCTTTCAGGCCCCATGAGCGGAACGAGTGAGCTGAATGGTAAAGCGATGGTGCAAGGAGTGCAAATGTATTTAGATCAGATTAACCAACAAGGTGGTCGTCCCATCGAATTATTGCAATTTGATGATCAGAATCAACCTGATTTAGCTAAACAAACGGCTTTAAGCATTGCCAAACAAAGTCAAGCAGTTGCTGTTATTGGTCATTATACAAGTTCTGCCTCTATAGCAGCAGCCCCTATTTATCAACAATATGGCATACCGGCAATATCTGGAAGCGCAACCGCCGATAAATTAACACAAGGCAATGATTGGTATTTTCGTACTATATTCAACAATAGCGATCAGGGTTCATTATTGGCTAATTATGTGCGTAAAATACTTAAATATCACGTAGTTGATATATTATTTGATGAAGATGTTTATGGCACGACACTCGCACAATCTTTTGTCCAAACTGCAGAATTTATCGGTTTAACAGTAAGATACCAGTGGTCTATAAATCCAGCAGATACAAGCGGTTTTGATAATACCCTTAGCAAAATGATTGATAGTTTACAAAGTTCTACTCATAAAAAAAGTATGATTTTTTTCGCGACTCATTCGACTGAAGCAGTTAAAGCTATTATTGCCCTGCGGGATGCAAAGATCAGCAAGCAGATAAAATTCATTGGAGCTGATGCTTTATCAAGTAGTCGTTTTATGAAAAAAATGAGTCGCAACCCGAGAGAATTATTACAGCCTGGTTATTATAGTGATGGTATTTATGTTGCTGCACCATTATTGATTAATGAAAAAAAAATGCAAAACTTTAGACATGAATTTATACATAAGTATCAAGAAGAACCTACAATGACTGCGGCTTTATATTATGATGCGGCTCAAGTTATGGTTCAAGCTATTACTCAATTAAAAGCGAGTGCTCAAACTCTTGAAGAAAATCGGCGACAAGTAAAACATACTTTGGGACAGCTATCCCGATTAGAAGATGCCGTTGCTGGTATAACGGGTAACTTATTTTTTGATAAAAATGGTGATATAATCCAATCAATACCCATTGGTTTTTATGAAAAAGGACATCCTATCACAGCAGCATATCAATTTCAATTGCTAAATGCTATACAAGATCAAGATACATTATTACAAAATGTGTTAGATAATAAAATCATCCAAGTAAATGGTAAATTTATGAATCGTACTCAGGTAATTTATACTGGGATTGATTTTAATGAAATTAATGAGCTTGATTTTGCGCAATCACTTTACTCTGCAGATTTTTTTCTCTGGTTTAGATTTAAAGGAGATTTTGATGATGCTAATATTGAATTTCTTAATGTCCTTGATTCAAGTTATTCTTTAGAAAAACCGCTCGTTCAACAAACTTTTGTTGCTGGTAAGATGTTATCTAATCCGAAAATGTTACTAGACATCAAGGAACAACTTTTGCCTACTAAAATTATAGCAAATATGTCCGAACAATTTGATGACAAAGTCAAAGTGAAAGCTTATCGAATCAAAACGACATTTAAAGCTGATTTTGATTTTCATAATTATCCGATGGATGTACAAATTTTACCCATTTATTTTCGACATAAAATATTGCCTAAAGATGCTTTGATTTATGTTGTTGATACACAAGGTATGCAATTAAAGCAATTTGATCCAAAACATATTGAAGCTAGCACTAGAACATTTTTTAAACTGGGCGATTGGGGAGTCAATAAAATTTTATTCTTCCAAAGTTTGTACCAAAATGACTCAACCCTAGGTATGCCAACTCTGTTTGACAACCAACAACGCATAGAGTTTTCTCAATTTAATGTTTTAATCACTATTAAACGACATGTATTTAATTTTATTATAAAAACGCTATTGCCGATTATGTTTTTGTTAGCATTAGGCTACCTTGCATTTTTTATTGCTTCATTTGGTCAAAAATTATCTATTGGAGTCAATTTAATATTAGCCAGTTCCCTATTTCATTTGCAATTATCTTCTAATTTATCAAATGTAGGTTACATTATTTTGATGGAATATTTCTTTTATCTAATTTATTTACTGGCCATTTTCATTATTGCTGTCGCTATTTTTTATCACTTCACTGAGGATAGAGTAGAGGATGAAAATGTCATTGCATTGCGTAAACGTATTGACTTGTTAGGCCAAATATTTTACCCCGTTATTTTATTGACCGGCGTTATTATTATCGCCATTATTGGTAGTTCTGCATAAAGTCATGTTAAATTTTCAGGACACCTTTTATTTATACCGAAAAGGGCAACCACAAGGGATTGCCCCTACCAATTATTTAATGCTCATTTTTTAAGGAATCAACATGCGAAAAATCATATTATTAGTTTTAATTGCGATAATCCCAGTATTGCAAGCTGCTGAGAATGAAGAAGTTATAAAGCTATTGTTATGTTACGATAGCCCAAATTCAGACTACTGCGTTGCTGAACATGTTTTCAAGTTAAAACAACGTGTTGAAAAGATGCAACGACAACTTAACACCCAACGCAAGAATATACAAAGTTTGCAACAGAGTACTAAAACTTTACAAGCTGAAATAGTTCAATTAAAACGCCAACAGAAAAATGATGCTAAACATTTCGCCAAGTTAGAAGCTGAAATGGATTCGCAACATAAGGCGATTAATGAACATTTCGTCAAGTTAGAAAGCACAATGGATTCGCAACATAAGGCGATTAATGAACATTTTTCCAAGTTAGAAACCACAATGGATTCTCAACATAAAGCCATTAATGAACATTTTACTAAATTGGAAACTGAAATGGCATCCCAACATGAGGCACTTGATGAACACCAGAAAATGCTGCAAAAATTTGCGACTAAAATAACTCGTTTAGAACATCGTTTATACCGTTATGTGGATAATAATGATGGAACAATAACAGATAGCCGTACCCATTTAATTTGGCTAAAAAATGCACATTGTTTTGGTCAAGAAATTTGGTATCAAGCGAAACAAACTGTTGCTAAATTAAAAACGGGACAATGTAATTTACGGGATAATTCTAAAATGGGGGAGTGGCGCTTACCTACTAAAAAAGAGTGGGAATTCATGCTAGAGAAAAAATATAGAAAATTAACGCTATCTAATGCACTAGGTACTGGACAGTGGCGAGAAGGCGATGCTTTTGTGGGAGTACAGTTATCCAAATATTGGACTGCTTCTTCACAAACTAAACGTTCTTCATGGTATGCGGACGTTTATAATGGTTTGTTGGATACTGGTAAAATTAATATGAAATATTATATATGGCCAGTGCGTGGCGGAAAATGAATCTTGCCAGTCAGGTAGGGCAATGCCATTAAGTTAAGCAGGGCGAACACGTAAGCAGGGCGAACACGTAGGCAGGGCGAACACGTAGGTTCGCCCCTACAGGATCGTTAACTCATCTGAATTTATTCTATAGATCAGACTTCCTACACGGTAGCCCAAAATAAAAAACAACCTTGTTACTGAAAAGATAATAAATTAAAATTAATTCTATCACCAAGATATTTCATCTAATTGAAACTGTTTACCTAAAAACTAAATAACCTTAAAAATCAATAAGTTAGCTATTTTCACACTTAAAAATAGAGCTTCGCGAAGTCAAATAACATCAAAAACTTGATAGTCGAGTATAAATACTATTTTTGGCAAAAATAGTATTTGGTGCCATTTAAGGCAAGAGGTACATAAGCAACTTTTAAAAGACTATATAGGGCAACCACAAGGGATTGCCCCTACATCAGAATATTTTCGTCACTCGACATAAGAATCTGGTTGTAGGGGCAATCCTTTATGGTTGCCCTGAGTAGTTACGACTATATAAATATAACAAACTAAAAACCTTATGTACCTTTTTGCTTAAACGACACCATTTATTGAATATTTTTCAAAAATCAGATTTCTACCTCTGAAAAATGTTAAACTATTTATGCGTACCTTAATATTTTTTTTGTACGGAATTTTTTTCAAACCATATATAGCAGGTTTGGTGGGTTTATATAGCGCAACACCGATAGGTTCAACCCACCTGCGTTTGCTTTATGAATATAAAGGAGATAATTTATCAATGAAAAAAGCGAGTATTTTCAAGTTGTGGGCATTATTGATGTTCACGTTTATCAGCACTGCAAGCGTATTACGAGCAGCAGAAACTGTAGAACTCTGCACAGCCGTAGATGGTTCAGGCAGTATAAGCTCTAGTAACTTTCAGTTGCAGATAGAAGGTTTGGCGAGAGCCATTGAAAAATCTTCTGTAGTGCCTCAAAATAGCAGAGTTATTCTTTCCATAGTGCAATTCTCAGGCGGTGTTCGCGTTGAGATTAGCCCCATACTCATAGATAGTCAAGCGACTGCTAATGCTGTAGCGGCTCAAGTTCGTGCTATAGGGCAATTGAATGGTGGCACTAATATTGCGGGTGCCATTGATGCTTGTACTCAACAATTTAGATTCACAACCGACAAACAAGTCATTGATGTTTCTACAGATGGTCAGAGTTCCGGTTCTT
Organism: Gammaproteobacteria bacterium; assembly: GCA_003645255.1. Classification (GTDB taxonomy): domain Bacteria; phylum Pseudomonadota; class Gammaproteobacteria; order Beggiatoales; family Beggiatoaceae; genus QNES01. The sequence continues at coordinate 1,073 of QNES01000102.1, read as the reverse complement.
CGGGTGCAGCAGATCGGGCGATAGCAGCCGGTGTGGATGTTATCAATGCTTTGGGAGTTGGAAGGGGTATAAATGTGGATGAATTGCAGTCCCTGGTCAGACCTCAACCCGCTTCTGAGTTTCCAAAAAAAGGCTTTGTCCATATAGCCCCTAGTTTTAACGAGTATGAAAAGGCTATTAAGTCAAAGATGGCTGCTGAAACGGGACAACTGCTCGCAATTGAGTGTACGCAACTTCCTCAAGTCGAGTGTAAAGGTTTGGTAGAACTTTATTATCGTACCAAGGGCTATTACTGGAAAGAGGGTTGGAGTGCGGACCAAACACATTGCGATTGGAAGGGCATAACTTGTCAAGATGGACATGTCACTCAAATTGATTTAAGTGCAAATCAACTGAAAGGGACAATTCCACCATCAATTGGTTATTACTTTAGTAAGTTGTCAAGCCTTAATTTAGCTGATAATAAACTTGGTGGTGCCATTCCATCTTCTTTAGGACATTTGAGTCAGTTACAAACTCTGGCACTGAATAATAACCAACTCAATGGTTCTATCCCTGGTCCAATAGGTTATATTGAACAACTACAAACCCTTAACTTGAATGACAATCAACTGAGTGGTTTTATCCCCAAATCTTTTGAAAAGTTGCAACAATTACAACGGTTTGATATTAGCAATAATCAATTGACTGGGATATTTCCCGATTTTTTGAATAATTTGAATCAGCCGGTGTCTTTTGATTTGTCTGGTAATAAATTTATTGGTATTCCTACAGATAAATTGACGAATGATGCAGATAAATTGACGAATAATGCAAATAAAGTGTCCACAACCACTCTGATCTCAATTGTTACCGGTGCTGCAATTGTTGTTGGGCTGGCGTTACTTTTTCTCTTATGATGTTCCGCCGATATTAATGTTAGTTTGGGCAAACACGCTGGTTAGCCCCTACAGCCAATAAATATGCGAGGTTTTGTAGGGACAAAGCACGACTGTTTGCCCGATTCAAAATGTAGATTAAATCAACCGTTATAAAAAAAGCCCCTTGTCATGGACTTGGGGCTTTTTAAATGT
>QNES01000101.1 GCA_003645255.1 Gammaproteobacteria bacterium | reverse complement strand
TTAATTGTAGCAATGAGTGTTCTGAAGATTATAAAGCCGATACATCTGTCACTTTAACGGCGACACCCGATGCTGATTATACATTTGCTGGTTGGAGCGGTGTTTGTTCAGGAACGGATAATTGTACTGTTACCATGAATCAAGCCAAAAACGTGAAAGCCACTTTTGAACTTGATCAATTTTTACTAACCATCAGTCCAACAGGTAATGGTAACGGCACTGTAACCAGTTCGCTTTCTGATATTAATTGTGGCAGTGATTGTTCTGAAGATTATAAAGCCGATACATCTGTCACTTTAACGGCGACACCCGATGCTGGTTCTATATTTACTGGTTGGGGTAATGGTTGTTCAGGTAATGCAGTAACTTGTATTATCAAAATGAACAGTGACAAAACAGTCACCGCAAAATTTGACTTGTGCGAATATACCGTTACTCCACTCAAGAGTAGTTATGGTGTTGAAGGTGGTGATGGTACAATCGAAGTCACTGCACCTGTTGGATGTAAATGGGAAGCAGTCAATCATAACAAGGGTTGGTTAAATATTACTGCGAGTAATAATGGCGTTGTTGAATATACAGTGTCTGCCAATGAAAGTTCAACAGAGCGCACTGGTACTTTTACAATTACAGATACAATTATAGAGCAAACAGTCACTATCGAACAAGGCATTGATGTTAATGAACCACCTGTTGCCTTGTTTACAGTGAGTTCATTGGAAGGAGCAGCACCTCTAGTTGTGACTGTAGATGCCAGCAATTCTTCTGATCCAGATAACGATTCAATCACTTATCAATGGGAAACTTCTGATGGACACACAGCAACTGGAATAACGACTGATTTTACTTTTGAAGAAGTAAACAGTTGTGAAAAAACCATTACGCTAACTGTCACTGACGATGGTGATTTAAATGATAAAGAAACTGAAACCGTTTCATTAGAAGACTGTGCAATTGTTGAATTTCATGGCATAGAAGATTATTACAACATCGGTGATTTTGTTCGCGTTGATGTCAAAATAGATGTCAATTTCACGCGCTTTAAGCCTGTTGATTTATGGCTGGCTATTTTAATGGTGGAATCAAATGTTCTGCTCTATAACACACCACTTGGCATCAATTCATTTTCTCCTACTCCTCAAGCGTACAAGGAATCTTTGGATAACTATACAGTTATTCACCATTTGCTAGATTTTGAAGTTCCACTTGGCTTGGGCGGAACGTATATTTTCGGCGCACTCTTTGTCGAAGACGGGAAAAGTTCAACGGATTATTCTGTTGACGATGATCTGATTATAAAGATAACAGAATTGGCGAGTGAGTAATTGCGCTGTTTCGGAAAAAGAGAAGAATATCAAGCGATAATAGCTAGCGTAGGGTGGGTAGAGCGATAGCGAAACCCACCTTTTGAATGACTTTATAAATGGTGGGTTTGTTTCGTCCCTCTACCTAACGCTCGCTGGATTCGCCATTAAACCTGACAGGTTTTCAAAACCTGTCAGGTTTTTTTTTGCCCTGAAATAAGCAAGCGTAGCAAGCGTAGGGTGCGTCCGACGCACCTTTCAAAAACGTATTGCTCCATCACAATAAGGACACCCACCAAAAACGGTGCTACATTTTAGAAATTTTTTCAAAAAATTTTTGATTCGCCAAAGTTACAAACGTCAATTTTTGCCCTTAGATGTGTTAAAATATAATTTAATAATGTAGCTTGTGTAGGATGGATTAAGTGTAGGGTGGGTAGTGAAATCCACCTAACACCAACCTCTTTATGCAAAATGTTCCCAAATAGGCAAAGATTGATATTTATAAAAACAGAATATCGAAATGCTAAACCAACAATATTCTTGGAACCAGGTGCATAATAATTGGTCAGATATTAGGAATCTGGTTGAAGATGGGTATTCGGTTATTGTGACTCAGAATAGTGAAGTAGTCGCACTGTTAGTCCCTGTTCGATACAACAAACCGGTTTGAAAAAGGGTTTGAAAAAGGGCAAAGAAGAAGGTTTGAAAGAAGCAGCGGAAATATCTGCTCGTAATCTGCTGTCTCTGGGAACTTTGACAGAAGAACAGATAGTAGAAGTAACCGGATTAACTTTGGAAAGGGTGAACTTTCTCAAAGAATAATTATGTAGGGTGGGCAACAAGAACACGTTGTCCACCAAAACACTTAAATCTAAATTGGCATTTGAAATTGTACCCATTGCCCCCGGTGATCGCTTTTTAGATTCGTCAAAAATTCCGTCCTAAGTCCTTGAAAGCGTTTATGTATCCACACATGGTCCAGGTCATACAATGGTAAAAAGGAGGGCCAAGTACCCCGCCAATCATGAGCAAATTTGCTCGCTAAGTGATAACCACCACTTACCTCTGCAAATGCATCAAAACCTCGACTAAGGCTGATCGCATTAAAATCTCCGGCAATAATATCAATCGTTTGCCCTGTGCTTTTCTGAATCGTTCTAACAATATCTTTTAACATGGGGGTGCGCCATCTTGGTAAAACTTGTCTTGAGAGTACCGGGTGCCGTCTTGACATATTACGACGACCATCAATAGCCAATATACGCAACGCTTGTCCGCGCACGGTGACGACCACAATCATCCCTTTAGCTTCGCGGATTCTGACCAAACGTTCAAGTTGTAATGGCCAGGTTGAGCAAACCGCTAAGACATTACTGGGTGTGTTTTGGTGTTTGATGATGGACCATCCCTTATGTTTAAGAAGTCGATTGAGCCGATACTGTACAGGCGGTTCACTTAGGATGGCAATATCGGGGTGTCGCTGTTCGATGTCATGGCGGATGGATTTCCAAGCCCCTTTTCCTTCACCGCCCCAGTGTACATTCCAATGCAACACGCTGATTTGTTGACTGGGATCGAAGTGGCTTTGATTACCGCCCATTCCTATCATTGATAAGCCACCCCATATTATGATGCCTAAGCCAATGAAAGTTAAGCCAAAACGGAAACCAGGTAAACTGCGACCCACTCTGAATAAATCCCAAAAAACAGCCCATAAACCGAGCGGTAAAAGCGGAATGTACATCAACAAGCCCAATTCGACAGTGTAATCACGGACGGTATGACCGATTACACCTAGTAATATGACAAGGAGAGTGGCTATGCTTATAATAGTTCCTACTAAGTTCCATAAAAAGCGATTAAGATTAAAAATGTGTGACCCAAATTTCATGTTAAATGATTTCCAATGGTGAATTTTGAAAATGTATAAGTTTTCCCGTACTTTTAGTCAGCGTTTGCTGACATGGTTTGATAAATTTGGGCGTACTAATTTACCTTGGCAATCTAACCCGACACTTTATCGTGTCTGGGTATCAGAAATCATGCTCCAGCAAACTCAGGTGAATACGGTTATTCCTTATTATGAGCGATTTATGCAAGCATTTCCAGAGGTGCAAATATTAGCTGACGCGACATTAGATCAGGTATTGCACTATTGGAGTGGTTTAGGATACTACGCTCGCGCTCGCAATTTACACCGAGCCGCACAGCAAATTTGTACTTCATCAAATGCTGAATTGCCGAGTGATTTTGAAAAGTTAATACACTTACCCGGCATTGGGCGTTCAACAGCGGGGGCTATTTTAGCATTGGCTTTAGGGCAACGTTATCCTATTTTAGATGGTAATGTTAAACGGGTATTATGCCGTTATTACGCTGTTGAAGGATGGGCTGGTGAAAAAAAAGTGATAGAAAAACTATGGTTATTAGCTGAAAAAAATACACCTCGTACACATATTGCTAATTATACTCAAGCTATGATGGATTTAGGTGCGACGGTTTGTAGCCGTAGCCGCCCTCAGTGTGGGCTTTGCCCTTTTAATGTTGATTGTGCAGCCCATCAAAGGGGCTGTGAAACGAATTATCCTGCACCGAAACCCCGTAAAACTTTACCGGTAAAAACGACAAGCTTTGTGATGTTACAAAATTCGTTGGGTGAAGTCTTATTGGAAAAGCGCCCGATGAAGGGTATTTGGGGTGGATTATGGAGTTTCCCTGAATGTTCGAGTGTTGATGATATTCCTAAATGGTGTCAACAACATCTTGACGGCAATATACTAAAGTGCTATACTTGGCAATCTTTACGCCACACTTTTACGCATTTTCATTTAGATATTACGCCGGTATTGATGTCGTGTAAGGCTGATCAAACAGTGACACTGAAAAACATCTTATGGTATAATGTGAATAAACCAACTGCTTTAGGTTTAGCTGCCCCTGTGGTACGCTTATTGGCACAACTCACTCATACAGGAGAATTATTATTATGATTCGCATGGTTAATTGCGTAAAACTTGGTCGAGAAGCTGAAGGCTTAAAATTTCCCCCTTACCCTGGTAAATTGGGTCAAAAAATTTATGAGAATATTTCTGATGAAGCGTGGAAAATGTGGATGAGCCAACAAACCATGCTGATTAACGAATATCGTTTGTCACCGGCGGATCCACAAGCCCGCAAAATGATAGAAGTAGAAATGGAAAAATTTTTATTTGGGGAAGGTTCAGCACCGCCCGCTGATTTTGTGCCACCTCAAGCTTAGTATCCCGTTCAAAACATCCGATTTTTGAAAAAATGGGAAATCTGACAGGTTTTTGAAACCTGTCAGGTTTGTCGTTTAAATAAAAAACCGAAAATTTGACGGTACGAAGTAAAAATCATTTTTTAGCATGACAACAATTAGAGAAGTCATCAACTCCCACTGCATGTAGGCGTAACCTATCAACATTGTGAATATAGATTGTTGAGCCTTGTACGTTAATAAAACCCTCCTTATGGAGGTCGTGCAAAATGCGAGATAAAGTTTCTGGCTTAATGGATAGACGTGATGCAACGACATGTTTAGGAATAGAAAGCTTTATCTCATAATCATTTTTGCGTTCGTCGGGTACCTGATATAATAAATAGCTAATCAAACGGGCTCTAGCATTTTGCAGGGTTAAGTGATCAATTTCATTGATCCACATGCGAATATGCCGACTCATCTGGGACATGAACTGAAAATTAGTTTCCCAGGAATCTTTAAGAATTTCTATAAAATTTTTGCCTTCAAAACTAAAAACTGAGCTATCGTTGATAGCTTGAGCTGCCATCGGATAGGCAGAATTAGGCATAAATATAGTCGCCTCTGCAAAAACTTGACCTGGTGAAATGACATCAAACACCTTTTCCAAGCCATCCCGAGAAAAACGAATAAGTTTAATATGTCCTGTTTTAAGCATAAAAAACCGTTCCGCAGTTTGACCATATTGGTATAGAAATTCCCCTCCTTCAAGCTGTGTTTGGCGCATACTTTGTTTAAGTTGCGCTAATTGTAGTTCATTAAGATTAGCGAATAATTCTACTTGACGTAATTCACTGTCAATCGTTGATGTATTAAAACAGGGTTGAGATTGCATATTGATAATCCCATTTCAGTATGATAAGATAATCAGATGTGAAACATTATACGTTAGCACGAAAACTATATAAATACTATTTAAAAAAAATAGTATTTTTTGCACATACAATTGATAATTTATTTATGGAAACAATCACCCAAACACTCACTAATGAACATTCACATTGTGATCAACTATTCGCCCAAGCCGAGGAAAAAGTCGTTAAGAAGCAATGGGAATTAGCAACGACCGGCTTTACAAACTTTAGAGCGGCAATGGAACAACATTTTACCAAAGAAGAGCAAGTTTTATTTCCTAGCTTTGAAGAACGTACCGGTCAAACTGCCGGTCCCACAGCGGTTATGCGGATGGAACATCAACAAATGCGTCAAGTTTTTGATGAGATGCAAAAAGCTTTGACTGAGCAAGATAGTGAAGAATATTTGGGTTTTTCTGAAACATTATTAGTGTTAATGCAGCAACACAATGTCAAAGAGCAACAAATGCTCTACCCGATGACTGATCAAGTATTAAGTCAGGAAGTCGCTTCTATCCTGAATCAGATGGATCAAGTCGGGAAAAATGTATGACGAGTAAATATCAATTGGATGTTAGTCAGTTGGAGCCATGTGAACCCTTGGAACGCATTTTGGCGACTTTGCCTCAATTACAAACAGGTGAATATCTGCATGTATTGCACCGCATGGAGCCTTATCCTCTTTATTCCATTTTAGAAAAAGAAGGCTATACCTGGTTAACACAGGCAGGGCAAGAAGTGCCAATTGAAATTTACATCTGGCGTAGTACGGATACCCTCGCTGCGGCGGCTATTAAAGACAGACAGGCAGGTCAGCCCCTATAAAATCCACCGTATTTAGATTCAAATGTTGTAGGGGCGAACCTGCGTGTTCGCCCTCGTGTTTGCCATGACTGAAATGAAATAACATGAATATTGCCCTACTTAGCTTAGAACAGACTCCCCCTTTATCGGTCCCACTTCGTTTTTTTTTGACGGCACCTTTATTTGGTTTATTAGCCAGTCTATTATTGCTTTATGATGGCCCTCATCTTTTGATGAATCGCTGGTATCCTAGCACACTTGCCCTGACTCACCTGATAACACTCGGTTTTATTACTATGGTAATGTTTGGGGCTATGTTGCAATTATTACCTGTGCTAGCAGGTTCTCCTGTTCCTCGCCCTATTTTTGTTAGTAGCACACTACATATCTTGCTCACCCTGGGCACTTTAAGTTTAGCCAGTGGCTTTATCACCGGATGGGCATGGATGATGGTAAGTGCCCTAATTTTATTAGGGCTTAGTTTTTTTGGTTTTATTGGAATTGTAGCCTATTGTTTAGTTAACGTCAAGGGGCGAAGTCCTACTATGACGGGTATGCGCTTTGCACTCGGTGCATTAGTCATCAATGCCATGTTGGGCATTATATTGGGGATGCTATTTGTTGGTGTGGTATTGCCCTTACCGATGGTATTGACTAATTTACATTTAACTTGGGGATTAATTGGTTGGATAGGATTATTAATCATAAGCATCGCCTATCAAGTCGTTCCCATGTTTCAAATCACTCCCCAATATCCTTCCTATCTAACACCTTGGTTGGTACCATTAGTATTTTTTATATTGTTCTTATGGACACCGCTTGATATCTTAGTTCATCTTAACCAGCTTCCAGCTACAGTATCACAGCTACTCATCGGTTTCATCGGATTAGGATTAAGTATATTTGCTCTAGTGACGCTCAATCTCCAAGCACATCGTTTGCGTTCGATACCCGATGTAACGCTTAACTATTGGCGTGTAGGCATGATCGGATTATTGTTCAGCATTATTTTATGGGGTGTAGGTGTATTTTGGTCCGATTTGGCAATGAAACCTTTTTATCCTGTATTATTAGGTGTCATTTTCATTGTCGGTTTTGTGCTACCGGTTATTCAGGGCATGTTATATAAAATAGTACCCTTTTTGGTATGGCTTCATTTGCAAAATCAACAATTGGAGATTACCAAAGTTATTTCTATGGTAAAAATCCCCAATATGAAGCAAGTCATACCGGATAAATTCGCACGTCGTCAATTTTGGGTATATATTATGGCCCTTGGATTGACTATTAGCGCGGTGCTATGGCCGGCCGGTTTGAGTGATGTAGCAGGTATAGTTTTAGCCTGTTCATTTCTATTTTTGGGCTATAACCTTTATAAGGGATTGTGGCTTTATCGGTCAGTGAGTTGGCAAATTGCTGCTGCAAAAGGCAAGAAATCCGATTTTTGAAAATATTATTCAACTTGATTTAAATCAAGGCATTTTTAAAAGTGACAATACATAATGACATCCGACTCACTTGAACAGGTGATTTTAAAAATTCATTTGGTGAGGATTAACTTTATTTTCAATTTTCACAATACAGTACACATTAGTGTGCGAAGGAGATAAATGAAATATCTAAAATTCAGCTTTCTTTCAACTTTAATCATAGCCTTCTTCTTGAGTTTTGCCGCTTACGCAGATATGGCAGATACCATCAACAAAGCAGGCAAACAACGGATGCTCACTCAAAAAATGAGCAAAGAAGTCCTGCTAATTGCTGCCGGCATTGATGTTGAAGCGAATAAGACAAACCTCGCTGCAACAACCGCTCTTTTTGATAGCACCCTAAAAGGGTTGACTGATGCCTGTATGGATGAGGGAATCAAAGGGCAACTCAACGTAGTAGGTGGCTTATGGGAAACATTCCGTCCAAATGTGACGGGCGATACATCCGCAGCCGTGTTGGGAAATCTTGCCGCACAAAATATGCCTTTGCTTAAAGCGATGAATGCAGCGGTACAAATGTACGAAAAAAAGGGCGGCTCCCTTGCTCCTGAAGTGGCAGCCACCATTAATAAAGCTGGCAAACAACGGATGCTAACCCAAAAGATGACCAAGGAACTGCTGTTAGTTGCCAATGGTATTGCGGTAGATGCTAATAAAGCTAACTTGGCAGCTACTGTGTCCGCATTTGACAATGCCCTGAACGAGCTGATTACCGCTGCTAGAAATGGTGCTATTGATGCCCAGTTGAATGTTGTCAAAAAACTTTGGGTACAATATAAGCCTACTTTGGATAGCGTTGACGTTGGAAAAGAAGGTTTAACTAAAGCGGCTGAACTCAATATGCCCTTGCTCACAGAAATGAACAAAGCGGTGGGTATGTACGCCGCTGCTGCGAAGTAATTTTTGTTAGACTGTCGTTCACGATGGTATAAATAAAGGGCCCAGACTCGATACGAGCCTGGGCCCTTTTATTTTGTTTCTTAAACGATGAGACGCTAAAAAAAATTTTCACGATTTTGAAATCGGTTCAGTATGCCTTATCCGTTTGTTTCGATAATCCGTTGTTCTCAAAGCGGAAAATGGGAATACACCTCCGTTATTTTTCTGAACCTCTATAATTCCTTTCTAGTACCCAAACGAGGTGAAGGTTATCTCGTTCCCACGCACACTGCCATTAAGTATCGGGCAGACACGCAGGTCTGCCCCTACAAAACCCCACATATTTAAAGGACTATACTCCCACATAAACTAACTTGATTTTTTTGCTAAACTACAACAATGTCAATAAATGTTAATAAATCTGTGATGGGATTTGATTACGGTACCAAGCGTATTGGTATAGCGGTGGGGCAAACTTTGACTCGCACCGCTCGCCCTTTAGCGATTGTACTTGTAAAAAACAGGCAGCCTGATTGGAAGTTGATAAGCACCTTGATTCAAGAATGGCAACCTGATACACTAATTGTTGGTTTACCGAAATACGCAGACGGTTCAGATAACGCCATTACAGATATCGTTCGTCGCTTTAGTCGGCAACTCCAGGGACGTTATCAATTATCAGTTCAAACGATTGATGAAACGCTCTCTTCAGTGGCAGCGGCTGAAAAAATTTCCACTTGCCCTTCTTTTTCAAAGGGGAAAATTAAACCATACAAAACGTCAAAGGGCAGGAAAGCTTTAGATGCAATTGCAGCCCAAATTATTCTCGAAACTTGGTTCACAACTTAACTGATAACTGAACAAAATGTCTTTAAATCATATTGATATGTTGCTTTGTAGCATGGCTAACTACCTCAACCAACACATAAAAACGCTCAATCGTGATGACGTTTTAATGCTGGGGATACATACCGGCGGTGTCTGGGTAGCAAAACGTTTACATAGCTTACTGAACTTACCACAACCATTGGGAAAACTAAATATCGCATTTTACCGCGACGATTTTAGCCGTATTGGTTTACATCCTCACGTTAAACCCTCTACCTTACCCATTGAGGTGGATAATCGCCACATTATTTTAGTAGATGATGTGCTACATACCGGACGCACGATACGAGCCGCCTTCAATGAAATCTTTGATTATGGTCGCCCAAAAAATGTGACACTCGCCACTTTAGTAGAACGAAATGGGCGAGAATTACCTATTCAACCAGATGTCATTGGCTGCTCACTATCTTTAGAAGCTGGCAAAACGATCAAACTTTGTGGACCCGATCCTTTATCTTTAGAAATTCGCACCGTGCATGAATAACATCCAATTAGATCAGCAAGGGCGCCTTAAACATTTTTTAGGCATAGAAGGTTTAGAACGTACCTTGCTCATTGATATTTTAAATACCGCCGCCTCATTTCTCAGCATTGATGCCAAAGCAGTCAAAAAAGCCCCTATTTTACGGGGTAAAACCATCGTTAATTTGTTTTTTGAACCCAGTACTCGCACACGCACCACCTTTGAATTAGCCGCTAAACGTCTCTCAGCCGATGTCTTAAATTTTAATGTTGATACCTCTTCAGCCAGCAAAGGTGAAACCATTATTGATATGTTGCATAATTTGGAAGCCATGCACTGTGATATGTTTGTCGTGCGCCATAATGCCTGTGGTGCCGCCCATTTCATGGCACAGCATGTCTCTCCCCATATCCATATTATTAATGCTGGCGACGGAGAACATGAACACCCCACCCAAGCGATGTTAGATATGTATACTATTCGTCAATACAAAGGCGAGTGCGCACCACTGCGTGTCGCCATTGTCGGTGACATTCTACATTCACGGGTTGCCCGTTCAGATATTCATGCCCTAAGAACTTTAGGGGCTTCAGAAGTGCGTGTGGTTGGACCAAAAACCTTGATTCCTAAAGGTGTTGAAGCATTAGGAGTTAAAGTTTTTAACAATTTAAAATCAGGATTACATGAAGTTGACGTTATCATCATGCTGCGCCTACAACGGGAACGTATGCAAGGTGCCCTATTACCCAGTGCCCACGAATATTTTCAGTATTATGGCTTGACCGAAGAGGTACTAAAAGTGGCTCATCCAGACGCAATTGTCATGCACCCTGGTCCAATTAATCGCGGCGTAGAAATTGACTCAACGGTTGCTGATGGTGAACGTTCCGTTATTTTACCACAAGTCAGTAATGGTATTGCTGTCAGGATGGCTGTTATGGCAATGATTTTAGGTGTTGTAATACCCGAACAAAAGGAAGTACATTAATGGCAACGCTTAGTATTCTTGGAGGGCGGGTAATCGATCCCGCATCAAATGTCGATTTAGTGACCGATGTTCACATTGCCGATGAAAAAATTCTGGCTTTGGGTACAGCCCCCCCCGATTTTTCAGCAGAACAACAAATTGAGGCCAAAAATCAAATTGTTTGCCCTGGCTTGATAGATTTAAGTGTGCGTTTACGTGAACCAGGGGCAGAGCATAAAGGCACAATTATTAGTGAAACCAGGGCAGCTGCAGCCAGCGGTGTCACAACGATTTGTTGTCCACCCGATACCAATCCGGTGATTGACACACCTGCGGTTGCTAAACTGCTACAACATCGCGCTACTGAAGCGGGTATGGCAAAAATATTACCGTTAGCAGCACTCACTCAAGGTTTAAAAGGTGAACACCTTGCCGAAATGGGGGTGCTTAAAGAAGCTGGTTGTATCGGAGTCAGTAATGTATTGCCCATTGTCAACACCCAAGTATTACGTCATGCATTGGAATATGCAGCCAATTGTGATTTAACTGTCTTTTTACAAGCTCATGACAAGTGGTTAGGACATAATGGTTGTGTCCATGAAGGTGCAGTGAGTACTCGTTTAGGTTTATTGGGTGTGCCGGAAACAGCTGAAACCATTGAAGTTGCTCGTGATTTATTACTAATTGAAATGATTGGTATCAGAGCACATTTTTGTCGCCTATCAACAGCCCGGGCTGTCGATATGGTGAAAGAAGCTCAAGTTAAAGGGCTACCCGTGACGGCTGATGTTAGCACACATCACTTATTTTTAACTGAGCTAGACATCAAAAACTATGATAGCCAATGCCATGTGAATCCCCCTTTACGCAGTCAACAGGACAAAAAAGGTTTACGCGAAGGCTTATTACAGGGGAGCATTAATGCTATCACTTCCGATCATCAACCACATGAAGCCGATGCGAAACTTAGTCCTTTTGCTATGAGCGCATCAGGCATTTCCGCCATCGATAGCTTATTACCACTCAGTTTACGCCTTGCTGAAGAAACGCAAATAGATTTAATCACAGCACTTGGCTATATCACCCACCAACCGGCTCAGATTTTAGGTATAGAAGCCGGGACATTAACGGTAGGGCATAAAGCAGATATATGCATTTTTGATCCAAACTGCCAATGGACATTAACCCCTGATAATATGCATAGTTTAGGGCATAATTCGCCATTTTTAGGTTGGGAATTTAAAGGAAAAGTGAGCTATACTTTAATCAATGGTCGAGTGGTTTACAATAATTTAGATAGCAGGTAATTACTATGTACAAATATTTTCAACCCTGGTTTGTTATTATTTTAGTGGGGCTATTGACAGCTTGTGCCAATCTCCCTTTACAACCCATTTCTCCACAAGTTAGTCTGGCGGATTTTAGAATCGTCAATCTAGGGGTGTTTTCGCAAAACTACAAACTCCGATTGCGTGTAAAAAATCCCAATTCCTTTCCACTGCCTATCAACCACTTGAATTACCAATTACACATCAATGATCAAGAATTTACCAAAGGCACGAGTAACCAAGCGGTTACTATTCCCGCCTCTGGTGAAGAATTTTTGGATCTTGAGGTTGCCAGTAATTTGATGCGTATTATTGGGCAATGGAGTGATTTGAAAACGGTGCTTAATCAAGATTTCAATTATCGGTTATCTGGCAATATCAATGTTATAGAAGGGGGACCCCAATTGCCCTTTGAACATAAGGGCAATATTCCCTTATTGTGGAATGATTCCTAAATAGTGTCCATCAGAAAACACTATTGGTCTAGCGGCCTGCCTCACTTCCTATTAATTAGACGTATATCTATCTATCTATAGGCGAGGTATATTATGACTGAACGACAAGCGGTCTATTATGGACAAGTCGAGTTGATACCCGGCATTGTTTGTGATGGCTATGTGTTGGATGATGAGACTGCAGTAATGAGTGAGCGTGGAACTGCGGACTTGTTGGGAATGCATCATAAATCTTTACAAAGCGTGGCGGTTAACTGGCCAAAAAAAACCTTGAAACCGTTTATTGACGAGGGTTTGAGCGTGGCGGTTAACCGTGTAGAAGTCACAGCCAAAGATAATCCGCACAAAGGTAGAAACATTACCGTTTACAACACTTCTTTTATTGAGTCTTTTATTCGTGCTTATGCTTTAGCACTTGCCCATGATGTCCTTAGAAAAAATCAAAAGCACAGAAGTTGCCATCAAGCAAGCCTGCGGACTCTCCCCCGACATTCAACAAACCGCCCAAAAGAATTACATAGATGCGGTTAAACTCATCAAAAACTTTAAAGACAGGAAGTGCTCCATATCTTCCTAATAAATAAGCTTTTTCTAATTGACTATCATACATATCTTTAAATTGATTCACAGAAAAAATTTTTGAGCTTCCATTCCCCTCTTTTTCAACAAACCAGAACTCATCTCTTCTAATTAAATCCAAATTCAATAATGTAGAGTCATGGGTAGTAACTATTAATTGGGTTTTTGAATCATTCAGTTTATAAAATAACTCAAAAAACCTTTTTGTCAATTTAGGATGTAAACTTCTATCAAATTCATCAATAATAATTGTATCATCCTGTGAAAATTTGCCAATCAAGGGAATCAAATCGAATAGTCGTTTTGTTCCATCTGATTCATCTTCTAATTCAAATATTTCTTTTATATCCTTTCTATGAACCAAACCCAGTTTTTGAACCTTTAATTCACCCGTCTGATTTTTACTGATAGTTAATATGCCATTAGGAGTCTTTAGTAATATAGCATCTTGTGGTTTTAAGGTATCTTTTTCTATATTTGTCTCTTCAGAAATATTTTTTGAATGTTTTTCAAAATCTTCTTCAATAGACTCAATATCTACTATTCCAATATCAAATTCTTTCAGATATTTTTTAAATATCCTGGATAAATCTCTATTTTTATTGATTAAAGATTTACCTCCAAATTGTGTATCTGGATATAATATTAACCGTTTTTCGCCAAACCAATTATAAATAGTATTGATAAATTTTATTTCTTTAATATCTAAACCTTTACTCGCAATTTCTGATAAGAATAATTGACTATTCTGATTTTTCATATCACTTCTATATATTTCAAACATTTCCTTAATTTCTTTACTTATCAAAATGTTACCCAATAATATTTCATTATTTTTATGAAAAAAATTGTCCATTAAATTCTAATTCAAATTCAAATACTGTCGGTTTTTTTGGGCTATCATTGTTAAGCCTAAAGTATTTTTTATAAGTCTCAACATTATTTAAGCCCTTTAAAATTATCTCTTTACTATATTCAATTGCTTTAACTAAATTGGATTTACCAGAGGCATTGGCACCATACATTACAGCACTTTTTAATATTTTTACTTTTTTAAAGTCGACAAGATGCCCTGAATTAACTTCAAATGAGATGTCCGTTTTAAAATATGTGGTTGAAAAAATCAAAGCAGTATTGACAACTAAGGAAATGATCAAAATCGGTGCCGTCATTTTATTGGATGTCAATGATCATTTTGTCAAAGAAGTCCAAAAATTTTTGGCTGAACATCATAACCTCACAGAGTTCTCCAATGCCGAAATCAATGGCTTAGAAATTTCCCGAGGCTACATTATTACCTCACCAATACCGCAAACTGAACCTGTTTCACCACATTCAAAAGGGCTATTAACTCAAGCCTCTAAATGGGTTCGCAAAGCGGCAACTGCCGGAGATCGTGAAGCGCAAAATACGCTTGGATTGATGTATTTAAAAGGGGAAGGGGTCAAAAAAAATCAGAACCTCGCCAAGAAATGGTTTAAAAAAGCCGCGACTCTTGGACACACACAAGCGCAACAAAATTTACAAGCTTTAATAGTATTTTTTTAAGCCTTTGTATAACGATGAAGGCGGTGCGCGTACCAAAGCCTACGCTTGCTTGCCCGAAAGATTATTTTTGCCAAAAATTTCTAATGTAAAATGCATTTCTTTCTTCCGTTGGAAATAACAATCCATTATACTATTCACAAGCTTAGAATTTATATTTTAAAAGACACTTAGGAGAACGACTAAAATATGTTGAAATTTCCCTACGGTCTCAGTGATTTTTACCGTATTCAAACCAATCATTATTTTTATGTGGATCGCACTTCACATATTCGGCTGATTGAAGAAATTGGTGATCAGCTACTGTTCTTACGCCCTCGTCGCTTTGGCAAAAGTTTGCTGTTATCAATGCTAGAGAATTACTACGATGTGGCAAAGGCAGAAGAATTTGATAAGTTGTTTGGGAAATTAGCGATAGGGCAAAATCCGACGGAGAAACATAATCAGTATTTTGTGATGAAGTGGGATTTTTCCAATGTCAATTCCAAGGGCGATGCCACGCAAATACACCAGAGATTAAATCGCTATATCAATTCTTGTATTCAAGATTTTGCGGATAATTATGCTTCGTGGCTTTCAAAAAATATCCCGATTGAACCAGAAGATGCGATTATTTCGTTTCTTTCCCTTTTGAATGCGGTACGACAAACCCCTTATCGCCTTTACCTGTTAATCGACGAATATGATCATTTTGC
>QNES01000100.1 GCA_003645255.1 Gammaproteobacteria bacterium | reverse complement strand
CGGACCTGTCAGAGTCAAGGTACCTGCTTGAGCTGTTATGGACCCCATTGTAAGGGCAGTAGCGACAGCCGCCGCTAATATTTTATTCTGAGTCATTTATAAAACTCCTCGTTAATAATAGGTTATTCTAGTATGGAACGTGCGTGAAATGACTTCAATCTTTCATGCTTGTTCCAATATATAATAGTATAGTCTTTATATTTCGCCATGTCAAAATATTTGGGAAATAAACCAAAGTTAAAAATTTTTAAACATGGCTTATAAATATTATATAACTTTCTATTTTGAGAATCAAGTTTTTTGCACAAATTATTAAAAATAAAACTTAACATCCCATATTAAATATAATATACTCATTTTTAGATGATGTCAAATATTAAAATAATTTTTAAGCTTATTTTCTTCAAAAAAAAACTGAAACCTCGAAAAGAGTTATGCGTACCTACTTGCTAGATGGCACTATACTTGACATTTGCGGCAATAACTCCAGGCGCTGCCGAATTGTTTCGCTAATAGCTTTTGCTTCCACATTATTATCAATCACATAAGGTGTTATCATAATAATTAACTCAGTACGATCCGCCGTTTTCTTATTAACCCGAAATAATTGACCGATGAAAGGAATATCGCTTAAAATAGGTACGCCCCTCCAACCTTCACTACTATTATTAGAAATCAACCCCCCTAATAAAATAGTTTCTCCATCACTTAAACTTAGCTCGGTTGAAATTTGGCGATTGAATATTTCCGGTGAATTAATCGTACTGATGGTATTTTCCCGCGCCTCACTAACTTGTTGGCTTATTTTTAAATCTACGCGCCGCCCTGCATATACTACTGGTGTAATACTCAATAAAATACCGGTACGACGATACTGAACTTGCTGCAAAATAGCAGAACTCCCTCCAACCTGTTGATTACTAGTAGTTTGACTAGTCAAAATAGGCGTTTCCGTTCCAATATCAATTGACGCATTACTCCCACTACGTACCATCAAACGGGGTGTAGATAAAATAGTAGCCCGACTCGTGCTAGTAAAAACATTAAGCATCGCCCGAACATTATCAGCATTTTTCAGCGTATACGTAAGTCCCCCACTGCTGACATCCAAAGCCAAAGTACTTAAACTTCCATCTAGCCCTCCTAAGTTAGCCTTTTCAAGTGCCCATTCAACTCCCCGTTCATCCTTATCCGACAAAGTAATTTCAGCAATAGTCACCTCAATTAAAACTTGTTTAGGTGGAATATCCATACTTTTTAAAATAGGAAGTAAACGTAACCACACTTCCCCCGTACAAGTAAATAATAATGTATTACGATGCGGATCAACCACTAACTTAAGTTCGGTTTTCAGCCATTTACCCACCTTGGAAGTAGAAGTCGTCGCGATAGGATTGGCTGAACTCAATAAACTATTCAAAACATTCGCAATTAATTTAGCGGTCGTATTTTTAACGGGAAAAAGATATAAACCTGGCTTATTAATTTCATTTTTAGGGAGATTCATTTGATCCAATTCATCCGCCCATTCTTTAACATAAGCCAAAATTTGCTGATCCATTGCAAAAGCGATAATAATATTCGTTTCCACAATTGGCAAAATAATAATACTCCCAAAATTAGCAGTAGAACTCGCGCCGTAGCCATGAGCGGTTAAAATATTAATTAACTGTTTAGCTAACACATCAGCCCTTAAAAAAGCCGGCTCAATGCGTACACTAAATTGCCCTCGCATTAAGGGCTGATCTAAAACACTAATAGCTTCAGCGGCTTGCTTAACCAATTCCGGTGTACCAATCAAAATGATCGCATTACGTCGAGCATCTTCTTGAATTTTCAAATTATGCCCTTTAAAAGCCTTTTGAATCCAACTTCTGACTTGTGCATTTCTAACCACTTTAAGTGGAACAAATTGAATAATTGGACGATGACTAGCAGGAACATGTGGTAAAGTCAAGCCATCAACAATTAAAGAAGGGATATTAGTTTGCCCACTTTTAGCCCTTACAAAACGCATCAAATTACCCTGCCATAACACAGCCACTTTATAATTATTCAAAACTTGAATAGCAAGCTGATATAACTGAGCAGGCAATTGAGGCTGAGTCACTCTTAAAGTCACTAACTCCCTTTTCTTTTGAACTTTCGGTTCAATTTCAAAAGACAACCCCAATAAATTTCCAAACACCTCATTAATAAAAGCGGGCAAAGGCAAGCCATCCACATTAACACTAATAGGAGCATGAATAGCAAACTCAGGTGTACGCTCCACCCCCCCCAATTTTGCGGAAGTAGACTTACGGGGTAAAGCCTGTGGCGTAGGTTTAAAATGCGTTTGAGGTATACCACTTTTTTGAACAATCGTTTTGGAAGGCTGGAAAACCGTAGCCGTATCTATTCCCTTTATAATAGCTGGGCGTAATGGTTCAGGTAAAGAAGGCAACTCAATTTTTTTATGGGATGAAGTACAAGCAGTAAAAAGGAAAATCAGTAAAAGGCAGAAAAAGCATCTTAAATTCATGATAAATGGCTCTTGTTTAAAATAATTACCACAGGTGGAACCTGTAGCATAGGAACGTGCATGAAATAAATTCTACAACTAAACCAGACCTGGCAAAAATCAAGAAATGTAGGGTGGGTAGAAATAAAATGGAAACCCACCGTTCCGTTTATTCACTGATCAGAGCTCTTTTTATCATACTCTTCTTCCATGCGTTTGGTAAAATATTCCGTTTGTTCTTGGGTTATTTTTCCTTCTTGTTGCATCAATTTGAGCAACACACTAATACCTTCCGCACGACCTTTAGTACGACCTTCAACACGACCTTCTACTCTTCCCCACTCTACATCTCTTTGTCGGAAATTCAGTTGTTTTTTCATAAGCTTGAGTAAAGTCGATTTGTTAAACACTTCTTTACTATACTTTTTTCTCCACAGATATTCAACTGTGGTTCGTAAATTTTCCATCTGATTGGCGGTGAGTCCTTCAATCATTTGGGTAAGTTCCACTTCATGCTCATCAATTTCTTGACGAAGAAGAGCTAGATGCCTGGTTGCTCTGGTTGGGGCTTTGTCGATGGCTCTTAATTCGGACTCAACGACAAATGGAAGCAAAAAGGGCAAATTTCGGTTGATAATCGTCTCAATTGTCACTAGATCCATTTCCATCAGATGTCGATATTCCAACTTCCTTTTATCCATATGTTCATCTGATTCATACTCGCGTTCAAATTCCAGATGAACAATGACTTCACAACCATTTTTATCCTTGGCTTCAAAAATAACATCGGCAATTCGTTTTATAAAAACAAACTCTTTTCCAATGAGTGCCTTAGTGCTTTCGGCTTCAACTTGGTATTCATCCAGGATAAATTTGAGTAGTTGTGGAAAATCCCGTGATAGAATTTTAGCGATGGCATCGAAACTTCTAATTTATCGAGTTTCTTTTTCTTCGAGTTCTTTGAGTGATTCAAGCAAATCGAAAGTAGCCGTTTCTTGTTTTGCATAGTTGGTTAACTGTTGTAACACTTTTCCAAACGCTTGACGGTTTTCAATCAATCGTCTTTTTATAATACCTTGCTCATTTTCAGACAGTTTGGAGTCGGTGAACAATTTGTCAAAATCGATCACGATGGGCGGTTCAATTAAATTCTCTTGTTGAGAGATGGGTGTATTCTTCATATTAAAAATGCCTTAGCTTTAAAACTATTCGCCCCCAAAATAGGCAGAAAGTCGATTAATCAAAGCAACAGGTGGCTTATCTCGATAAATGCCATAATCAGCACCACTAGATAAATTCATTCCCCGTAAAAATAAATAATAGACTCCCCCAAAATGCGTCTCATAATGATAATTCGGTAACCTACTAGATAAATAGCGGTGCAGGGCAACGACATAAAGGTGATACTGCAAAATATAGCCATCTCGCGCCATAACAGGGGCTAAATAACTATGATGATAGTTTTGCTGTTGTATGCCTAGCATATTGGATTTATAATCGACTAAATAATAACGCCCCTCATACTCAAATACCATATCAATATAGCCCTTCATAAAACCGCGCATGGGAGAAAAAGTGAAACGACTCTTCGCAAAAATGTTTTTTAAACCAGACGAAGTAATCTGAGCCAATGGATAATAAAATTCTAATTCATTCAATCGCTTATCAAAACGAATGTGAGAAAGCGTAAAATCTTGGCGTTCGGGTTCAAGGGGAGTCGTCAAAACATTCTCAACCAATGTAGTGATAACCGCTTGCCAGCGTTTAGCATTATAACCAAAATTTAGCAATTGCTGGGGAATTAAATCCAAATCAGGTTCTTGAAAATCCAGTAATTCAAACAACTTGTGCATAAATGAACCGGCTCTGGCACCGCGTGGAAAACTAAAAATATGGTTTTCATCAGAATACCTCGCAAAGCGAATAGAAGGTGTACCATCATAATCAGGTTGATCAGCCGCTTCAATAGAATGTGCACTGCTAGAAAGTGAAGTGAAACTGGAAACTTTCCAGGTTTTATTAATTTTACCTAAAAAGGAGCGAGATTTGAGTTGAACGGCAGCTTCCTGGGGGCGGTGGTAGGATGTCTTATCAATTGGTAAGCGAGAAATCTGCAACGCGTGGCTATTCTGATGAGCGAATACTTGTAACTGGTGCCAAAGTGTCGCATCATCTGTCTTATCAATCTCAACACCAGGATGAAGTAAATGAGCCAGGGCTGAAGTTTGAACATCTTTAAAAGCACCCCAAATTAAATAACAGCGATGTTTGGCGCGAGTCACCGCGACATAAAATAAGCGCAAATTTTCAGCGCGCTCTTCTTCCAAAGCTTGTTTACGATGTTGCTCTTGTTCTAAAGAGCCTAAATCAAGTGTTAATTTATCCTTATCATCATGAAAGGTAAACTGTTCTCCTTTGCTATTATGTAAATAGCCATCCCATACAAAAGGGCAAAATACAATCGGATATTCCAGCCCTTTACTTTTATGGATCGTCACAATTTTGACTCGTTTTTCATCACTTTCTAAGCGCAATTGTTCAGCTTCGTTTTCCCCTTGTTGATAGCGTTGTCTGGATAACCATTGACATAGCGCACTGATCCCTAATTTTTGTTGAACAGCGGCTTGTTGTAACACTTCAGCAATATGTAATACATTTGTTAAACGCCTTTCACCATCCATAAGCTTTAAAAGACGTTCCGACACATTTTCTTTTGATAACAAATCGCGATACATCTGAATAAAGCCAAACTTTCGCCAAAGAAAATGATAACGTTGAAAATGATTCAAGCGTTCATGCCAAGCGAGTTCATCTTCTATCAGGTTATGTAAATCGTTTCCGAAAACACCTAACATATCCGTAGTCAATGCTGCTTTAATTAATGCCTCGTTAGTCGGTTCCGCTACAGCGAATAATACCCGTTCAACTTCCATCACTTCAGAAGAACTAAATAAACTTTCACGGCTATATAAAACGCTAGGAATTTGTAATTGAGTCAGTGCCTTTTGCATTAGCCGAGCCTGGGTATTAGTACGCACTAATACAGCAATATCGCCAGCGACTAAGGGTTTATCACCAATAAGGGCTTGTTCTTGCTGCCCTAATATAAGCAAACGAGCAATTTCATACGCCACGGAAAATGGAATATGTTGTTTTGCCCAACTCTTATTAATAGGTTTATCCGAAGAACACTCCGCTCGATCTCTGGAAACAAACCAGAGCTGTAAGGGCGGTAAATATTTATTTTCTATTTTCAAACGAGTTTGAGAAGCGACAGGTTCAGGGGATGCTTGCACGGCTTGAAAAGGAATATCTTTAAAAATAAAAGGATGCACCGCCTTTTCAAATAATAGATTAACACCACTAATTAAATCCGGTTCAGAACGCCAATTAATCGCTAAAGTATAACGATGTTTAGCATCATGACAAGCAGCCATATAAGTAAAAATATCAGCCCCCCGAAAACTATAAATCGCCTGCTTCGGATCACCAATTAAAAATAAGGTACGCTTATTATCACCATAAATTTTCCGAAAAATTTCATATTGTACCGGATCAGTATCTTGAAATTCATCAATCAAAGCAGCGTGATATTTTTTGCGAATCAACCGGGCTAAATTATCCGCATTTTCGCCCTTGAGTGCCTGATGTAAATTAATTAATAAATCATCAAAAGACTGAATATGCTGCTGCTGTTTTTTATGGGCAAGTTCCCGTTCTGCGGCTTGAAACAATTTCAGTTTTAAAGCCAATAAGTATTGTTGAAAACGTTCAGAAAGCACTTGTTGGCAATCTAATAATTTTTCACATAAACCAAAAAAATCATGTTGAGGCGGCAACTTATTTTTCTTAACACATTGCGCCAGTTCGCCTGGAGTAAACTTCACAAATTTATCAGGCAAGGTAATAGACATCTGAGGCGCATTTAAAAAATGATCTAATCCTTTACACCATATCGCGATAGATTTTGTGCGATATTTATTTCGATTTAACCCTTTATCATTCAGCAGCAAATCTTCAACATCTGTCGCTTGAGATAGCCAAGTTTTTCGCGTTTCTGAAAAAGCGGTATAAAAAGCCAATTCCTGAGCATCAGTACGCGGTATATCTTGTTGAGGAATAATATTTAAAAAGGGTTGCCCAACATATTGCCCATTTTTCAAAACATGGAGCAATTGAGTCGGATGATTAAAATTATTTTCCAACGCATAAGTGATAAACAAAGAAGAAGTTTCATAAAAATGTTGCCGCCAAAAATCCTCCACAATTTCGCGCAATAAATGAGATTGATCACTCACTAACTCAGCATCAAATAATACCCCACTTTCAAAAGCATTATCTTGCAGCATTTGTCGACAAAAGCTGTGAATGGTAAAAATCGCCGCCTCATCAAAACCCCGTAACGCATTAGTCAACCGAAAAATCGCATCCTGATGATCGGCACACTGCCGCATCAACCCTGCTAAAACTTCATCTTGACTACTGCCCTGCTGAAAAGCGGTTAAAGCTTCCCGTAAACGGCGGCGAATACGATCCCGTAATTCTTCCGTCGCAGCCTCGGTAAACGTAACGACTAAAATATGATCCACCGTCAAATTTTCTTCCAAAATCAAACGAACAAATAAAGTCGTCATCGTATAAGTTTTGCCGGTACCCGCACTGGCTTCAATTAGATGAGTGCCTTGTAATGGAGCGGATAATGGCTCAAGTTTTTCGATAGTTTGAGAATTCATTTTTTTTAAATGCCTATATTGATGAAAATGGTTGCCCTGAGCACAAAATATTTTCAATTATTTTCACCCAACACAAGCCATGTAGGGTGGGCAACGTGTTTTTGTTGCCCACCAACACGATATTGATGATTAATAGAATGGTGGGCAAACTATACCTGGCTATTTTCAATTTTAGGTGAACCCGTACAAATTGATATAAATCAATTTCCTTGCCAATCAATTATTTGTTATTATATAAATTTATACAAGATTTTGGAATCCAAAGCGTCAGCTTTGGGCAACATTTAAGGATATTCAGAATGGAAGATACTTTAAAACGTTTACTGACAGTCGAAACCGAAGCCGAACAATTCGTTGCAAAAGCGCAGACAGAACGTGAACAAATTATCCAACAAGCCTTACAGGAAGCACATCAGGCAGAAGAACAATTTAAGGCTAAAATTCCTGACTTACGTGCCAGTTTTTTAAAAAAGGCTGAAATACAGGCTGCACAGACTATCAAAGAATTAAAAAAACGATACGAAGCGCGAAAAGAACGTTTAACCAATCTTGCTGAAGATAATCAACAAAAAGCGTTAGAAGCCGCGATCCATTTACTCATGCAAATAGGATCACGGTAATGATTAATTATGCTTATCTTAATGCCCGCGTGTCAATTCTGGCAGAACGTTTACTCTCTGAAAAATGCTTAATTGGCTTATTAAATCAGCCGCTAAACACCGCTCTAGCCAAAAGCGGTACTGAATGGGGCAATTTAGAAGATTTATTCAGTGATAGTCGCGTTGATCCGATTAAGATAGAACAAGCTTGGTTAATGCGTATGTTAGCCGATTTCAAGATATTGGTACGCCCCCTATCGGGGGAGGATCGTGAACTGCTCATGTATTGGTTTCATAAACGCGACATTGCTAATCTTAAAACTCTTGTGCGTGGTAAAATTGCAGGCTTAGATGCGAACGCGATTTCAGCCCAATTATTAGAATTAGGCGCATTAACGGCTTTACCGATTAAACAATTATTACGCACTGAAGATGTGGGTGAACTATTGCGGCACTTAGAAAATAGCCCTTATGGTCATATTGCCAATCAGGCGCGACGTGTATTTGAAAGGGAACATCAACTTTATTCGTTAGATGCAGCGATTGATCGGCATTATCTGTTAGGATTTGTGCAACGAGTTCGCACACTTGATGATAAGCAACGCCTATATTTATCACCATTGATAAGTATATTGATGGATCGTTTTAATTTGTTATGGTTACTGCGTTATCGGTTTGCATATAACTTATCAGCAGCGGAGACGTATTATTTATTAGTACCTACCTCTTACCGGCTCAATCGCTCCCTTTTGCAAGATTTAGTAGAATTAAATTCATTGCAAGAAGTGCTTGAGCATTTACCGGAGCCACTCTACAGTTTATTATCGGGTACCGATAATACCTTTGCGGTAGATCAACTGCTTATTCGAGAAATGCGACGGGTTGCTGAATTGACTTTGAAATTGCGGAGTTTTACCTTAGCTAAAGTGTTTGCTTATATCTTATTACGTGAAATGGAAATGCGGCGCGTCATGGCTATTATTAAAGGTAAACGGTTAAATTTAAAACCTAAAGATATACTATCGGCGGCTGATTCTACAATAATAGCTTAAAAAATGGTAACTACTCAGCACCGTCATAAATTGAGTTTTTCAATTGTTGAGACCTGCCATGTTTTTTAAACCTGGCAGGTCTGAGAACTTTTTCTGAAAAGCCATATTAAAACTTATCGCACATTTAAATACTCTTCCAACAATTGATACAATTCACTATTATTAACCCAACCTGCTTGTTGGAAATAGTCTTCAACAGCCCTTTCAACTTCATCACCATCCAATTGACCATCGTTGCCCGCATAGAGATCAATAATATCAAGCTTGCTTTCTTCCGAAATCACAACCAGCAACGTTTTGACTTTACCACTACCATCTTCTAACTGAATCACAACATTTCCGTTAGTCACTTCAATTGGTGCCGTATAAGTGACGACTTGACCTTGAGTTATCGATAGTCTACCTTGTTTAGTCGACCATTCGTATTCAGGCACACCCAATAAAGCTTGCAATTCTGCACTTTCACCCGGTGCTAAAACCAACAGATTAGGACTCAATTGCAGTTCACCTTGATAAACAAAAATCAGGGCATCAGTTTCTAATCCTGTACTATCTGTCACGCTTATATAAGAACCTCCTGCTTCTAAAGGAGCCTGACAACTAACAGAATCTCCTTTATTTTCAGGCAAAATACACCTATCCGAAGTCCAAGTATAAGGTGCTGTTCCCCCATGTGCCTGCAATCTGATTTCTTCTTCTGGCAAAATATAGCTTTCACCTGGTGAAACATAAAGACCATCAGAGCTGACTAACGCCTTAACTTGTACTACAGCACCAAACTGATCAGTAATCGTAATCACATCTGGTTCAGTTATATTAGCTGCCGTATAAGTTAATTCTTTAGCGATTTCTATTTCTGTTTCAGAAACGTCACCTGTTTTAGTCGTGACAGAGTAAGGCGCATGACCTCCGCTAACATTAAGCGTTGCAGTCTCATTTCGTTTCAGAAACAATTCGCTGGGTGTGACAGTTAAAGGCAATTTCACAATCACAACAATATTGGTACTCATGCCATCAGCATCTTTCACGCTGATCTGATAATCTCCTGAAACTGAGGGCGCCCTATAATAATAAGTCGCTTCCTCCCCTTCATAACTGCCAGCAGTGGCAGAAATATCATAAGGTGGGATACCGCCAGTGATTTGAAAACGCCCTTCCTCATCGGGCTCCATAATCAATTGCTTAGGGGTTGCCATGAGTCCTGCACTCACATTGATAACCGCTGTTTTCAAATTCCCCTGATTATCCGTTACCGTTATTTCATACAAGCCATGCACCGACGGTGCGGTGTAAGTGACCTCCGCCCCTTCCGTTTTATCAAGCTTTCCGCCAGATACGACCCATTGATAAGGTTGAAAACCGCCAGAAACCTTAAACCCTTTCATAATCGAAGCCGATAAATCAACAGCCTGCGGAGACAAAACCAACCCTTTAGTCAAAGTAACAACCAAGGAAATATTTTCACCAGCTTGATCAGTAATGCTGATACTCTCATCCCCGGCAAGACGGGGTGCTTGATAAAGCCAATGTTTACCACTACCTGTGATATGCCCCATTTCCGCAGTCACGATATAAGGTGGCATTCCACCAATAATATCAAACGCCTTTTCCTCTCCTATTCCCAAAGTAAATTTAGCGGGATGACTGGTCAAATCAAAGGGAGAATTCACAAAAACCGCGACACGGGTACTCAAACCATCACAATCAACGCTTATAATAGCTTGCCCAGGCACCAGGGCTTGAACTTCCGCATCCTGATTAACAGTAACATACTCTTCCGCTTCCGATATGAAAATACAATCTGTCGGCTCAATCGCCTCTTGACGACCATCTTGTAAAATGCCTGCTATATCAAAGACTTGTGTACTCTCTGTCGTCAAATACATTGGAGAAGGATTAAGGACCAAACCGATAATATCAGGTTCTTTGACTTCAACTTCTATTGAATGGCTTAATTCGCCAACACTAGCAGAAATAGTCGCCGCGCCACTCGCCAATGCCGTCAATAATCCCGCCTCATTGACTGCCACAATGCCAGGCTGATCACTTATCCAATTCGCTCGCGCCGTATAATCCTGTCGTGTCGTATCAGCTAACCAGACTTCTAAAGACAGCGCTTGTGTGACACCTACCGTCAATGCCTGTTTTTCGACTCTATCTCCGCCTAGAATGGCGATAGTTAGAATAGCATCAATGGAATCATAGACTTGTACCTCAGCCACCGCAATATCCTGACTATCAGTGACAGCAACACTATAAGTGCCTGGTAAATGAGGTGCGGTATAGCGAACGCTATTACCTGCCATAATCAATAATTGCCCACTGTCCGAAACAACACCCGGTAAAAAACCAACACGGGCTGCTTTGCGTACACTCATATCCCCTTTGACACTAACCCAGGAAAGCTCACCTGAATTTCCAGTCGCAGAAAATTCGACAGTACCGCCTGGCAAACAAGATATAAATGAAGCCTCCAATTTACAGGAAGTGATAGGTGAAGGTTCAATCTCTAAGCCCACAGCGTGTGAGGATAACACCATCATTTCTGTAAATAGAAGCGTGATAAAAAGCATTTTTACAATGCGAAGTATTTTCATAAGTTAATTCCTTATTTAAAGTTGAGGTTTTCTCGTACCAACGCGCTGGCGTGGGAACGCATTCTCGACGCGCCAGCGTCGA
The DNA here is from genome assembly GCA_003645255.1 of Gammaproteobacteria bacterium. GTDB lineage: Bacteria > Pseudomonadota > Gammaproteobacteria > Beggiatoales > Beggiatoaceae > QNES01. Next base: position 4,022 of record QNES01000100.1, on the reverse strand, counting down.
GGTTAAGAATTATCATTCCTCCTTCAGTGATGATGAATGGGACGCAGGCGCGTCCCGACTGCATTCCCACGCTGGCGCGTGGGAACGAGAAAAATATTAGAAATACCATTTTTTCAAAAAATGGTATTTCTTTAAACCTGACAGGTATTCGGATTTCTTATTTGAAGGATTGAACAAAGTTATCAGCTATCCAATATAAATCTTCAGTACTGAGACAAGTTTCTCTTGCAACAAAGTCATCAAGAGCTTGCTGCATCTCTTGATCATCTATTTTTCCATCTAATCCAGCATAAAAGTTGAGCATATCGCAGGAGATTTCTACACCGATATTTGTTTTATTGCCGGCGGTATCCGTGATGGTGATCGTGTCGTAGCCCTGATAAGCTTTCGGGGCAGTATATTCACTGTTGCTATAGATTTCTTCCTCTAACAGCGTGATTTTATGGGGAGTGAGTTGACCTAAAGCCGCACCAAGCGTATAACTTCTACTGCCACCGCTAATGGTGATTTTTGAGGTTTCGCCTGAGTAAAGATATAGGGTTTCTGGTGAAGCTAATAAGTGTGCGGAATACACATTGACTTGTGCTTGCGCCTCTTTACCAGTCACGTCTTGTACATTGATCCAATAGGTGTTTTTGACACCGGGAGCGGTATAAGTCATACTGTCATCTGCCAGGGGGCTATAATCACCGGCTTCTACTCTCCACTGATAAGGGCTTCCACCGCCAGTCACCGTAAACACCGCACTTTTATCAGGGTGAATTTGGCGCATTGAGGGTGTTATGGTTAAACCTTCTGATGAGATTTCTATCGTGGCAGTCGCTGTCGCGCCACCAGCATCACTGACATGAACAAAGGCAGTACCAAAACGGGCAGGGGCTGTCCATATCACAGATTCACCTTCTGATTTATCCAAAATACCTTGGGTCGTTCTCCAGCGTTTTTTCCCAAAACCGCCAGTTGCTTGGAAGTTTAAGGATTTTTCCTTATCGACATGCCCTGATTGTGGCGTGATAATAAGCCCTCGTTTGACATTTACATCGGCAGTGATTTGATTGTTTTGATTGTCGTGTATCCTTAAACTATAAGTACCCGATACGTTTGGTGCTGTATAGTTTATGACATTGATACCATCTGCAATCATATCTAAATGCCCTTCACCGGCACTCACATCTAATATATAGGGTGGAACACCGCCCAATACTTTCAGTTGAATTTTCTCACTCGGGGTGAGAAACAACTGTTTTTGACTGAGTGATAATGCATTTCCGACTAAGATTAACGCTTCTTGGCTATTTCCGAGTGCGTCAATCACGGTAACGGTATGTAATCCGGCGCGTGATGGCGCAGTATAAATCACCGTATCAGAAGGGGTTTCATTTAAGTCACCCCGGGTAACTGTCCATACATAAGGCGATTCACCACCGTTAACGCGTAATGTTATATCTTGCCCGCCTCCATAAGAAACGATTGCTTGTGTCGGCGTGATTGTTAAGGGAGGCACTATTTTAACCTCGGCTTGTTGCACTTGTTGTTCAACTGAGCTATCAATAGCCGTTAAGATAGTCGTACCTAGCTGTTCAGATTGATAGACAAAGGTACTCTCATCATCTTGTTTTGGCTCGTTCCCTTGATCGGCTGTCATCTCATAAGGCATTTGTCCACCCGTGACGGAAAACTGAATGGGTTCATTTTGTTCTATCACGGCAAAAGCGGGAGTAATGTCTAATGGGGGGCGCGATTGTACAATCACCCGAATTGGCAAAGTGTTTTCGCCAGCACTGACATTTAACCAAGTTAAACCTTTGTTCAATCCAGTGAGCGTTTGATCCTCAAGGCTGGCAATGCTCGGATCGAGAATACTCATTTGCGCTTCATGAAAGGGCAGCTTTTCACCTGTTTGGCTGATAGAATAAACCGTCACAGGCTGTGTGGTGCCTTCATATAGAATCAATAATTCTGGTTCTACTTTCAATAAAGGCGGCTTATCTTGGATCTGAATAAGCACATTGACCGGTTCTAGGTTTTGGTAATGGACCGATAAGATGGTTTCACCTTCGTTGATTCCCTCAATTTCGCCCTTGTTAAGGATTTGGGCAATATCTGGGTCTTCAATTTGAAAATCTGCGCTTTGAGTTAAATTCACCCAATTACCGTCAGGGTAATAGCCCCGGACTAATATGGCTTGTGTTTCACCTTTCCATAAATTAAGCGTGTCCGGTACAACTTGTAGTAAAACAAGAGTATCTGTTGAATCAACTAATGCCCATGCGAATTGTTCGCCATCACTAACCCAAATATAGAATACGCCCGCTTCGGGTACCGTAAAAGTGGCAGTTGCCCCAGCCGGATAAATTTCTCCCCCAGTGGCAGTCCAGAAAAACTGATTCAGTCCACCACTGGCTGTGAAACTTAAAGTTTGCCCCACTTTCGCATGAAACATTTGGATTGGTTCTATTTTCAAATCGGGTATTTTGCCGAAATTCGCTTGGATATCCATATTACTTTGGACCGCCAACGATAATTCTCTTTGTTCACCCGATAAATCTAATCCCCATTGGATGAATTGATAACCTTCGTCTGCAACCGGTTTCAGCGTTACCACTTCTTGACAAGCGTATTCCGCTTTATCCGGATTAAGGACCACATGCCCATGATCAGCCTGTATATTCAAAGTCAACGATTTTTGTTGAAAAATCGCATTCATTGCTTTATCAGCATCCATTTGTATAGAACAGACAGGTTCATTACCTTGACAATCCCCTGTCCAATTCGCAAACTCATAACAGGGCGAACCAGGAACGGGAAGTGCTGTTAGCGTCACGGTTTCTTGACAAGCGTATATCATTTTAGCCGGATCAAGGCTTACACGCCCATGTTCAGCCTGTACATTTAATGTGAAGGTTTTGGCTTGAAAATGCGCAGTGACACTTTTATCAGCATCCATTATTAAGGAGCAAGTCGGACCGCTAGTCCCTTCACAATCTCCTGTCCAATTCATAAATTCATAGCAAGCTGAACTGGGTATAGCTGTCAGGGTGATAGGTGTATCTTGTGGATAAGATGTTCCTTCCGGATCGCGTTTTATACTGCCACCTTCTGGTGAAATGTCAGTTTGTAACGAAAAAGAGGGTCCTTCGCTGACAGTGATGCTAATAATCTCTTCAGTATTCAAGGGCGGTATACCATCATCTGTGACAATCACTTGGATATTGTCAAAGGTGCCTGAATTACCTGGTATCCAAGTAAATTCGCCTTCTGCTGTGATACTGGCACCAGTCGGCGCATTTCCCAAACTAAAACTTAGGTTATCACCATCAAGATCATTGGCTTCCGCCTTGAAACTGATGGTATCATTTACAGACACCATTTGATTGCCTATAGATTCCAGGATAGGTGCCCTATTAACCTTTGTTATTATCGTGTGACTGTTATTAGAGTTCACCGGATCATTAGCCGAACTCACTGTCACCGTATTGCTCAAATCACCGCCTGTATGGATATAAACCGTTACGGTAATTGGATCATTCGTGATATTATAATTCAGCGATTGATAATCACAAGTCACGGTGCCAGCACTTTCTCTACAATTCCAATTAGTGCCAGTGGCACTGGTATAGCTTACTTGTGGGGGCAAAGTGTTTTTCACTTGTATATTAGTCGCGGTATCTGGACCATTATTGTTAACCGTTATGGTATAAATGAGATTATCGCCCACTTTCGGCGAATTTGGGGAAACGGTTTGGCTTATCGCTAAATCAGCTTTATCAACTTCAATGTTAATCGTTTTCGTATCACTATTATTAGTGACATTGGAATCATTAACAGCCGAATTCACATTTACCATATTGCCCAAAATACCGTTTGCATTGATAGAAACCGTTACGATAATGGGTTCCGCCGTGATGCCAGCATCCAACGTATTTTGATAATCACAAGTTATGGTGCCAGCACTTTCCCCACAATTCCAATTAGTACCAGTGGCACTGGTATAGCTTACCTGTGTTGGAAAAATGTCTTTT
>QNES01000099.1 GCA_003645255.1 Gammaproteobacteria bacterium | reverse complement strand
CTACCTTTAAATTTATCGGGATTCTTCTTATATTCCTGATTTGCTTTAAAAAAAGACTTCCAGTTCTTCTCAATTAATCGTAAAACTTGTTGTGAAGACTGGGCTGGCAGACCTTTATAAACCTCTGGATAATCACGTTTGATTATCTTATCCATGGTGAAATAATTGATAATCTTATGGTTTTTTATAAAATTTTGCCGCATAATAAATGTGGCACAGTTATATAAATTTTTTGAGGCATAAGATAAATCAATTAATGGCTGATTCACATCGACAATATGTCGTTCGACTCTAGTCAAAAGCATAAATATAACCGTTTTTCATTGAAATATCTTGAATAGAGAAATTTATAGACCAGTTCATGATTTTAACGATTATTACATCAAATTTCTACCCTTAATTAATTTGGTGTGATAGTTATTAATACTTTAATATGCTCTCATAAACACATAATAATATATTTTATGATTATTACAGCCTATTTTTGAATATTATTTAATATATTTGGTTACTATATAGATGTTCAGATAAATATATTTACCTAAGAACGCGGTGCAAACACTCATCTGGAACGTTGCGGAAGAAATGAACAAATTTTGGAACGAGGAATGAATAATTAAAATGTACTGCCATTTCATTTATGAAATAATTTACGTTCAAGAAAAACGTAGGGGCAAATCTGCGATCTGCCCCTTAGTCACTATTTAACCACTTTAACATTCAAAGCTTCTAAGGTTTCTACAGTGATACCACCGCGTGGCAATTTATTGGCACGCTGATAATTTTCAACTGCCTGTAAGGTATTCTTGCCAATGACCCCATCTGCTCTACCAGGATTAAAACCAGCGCGACGCAGTGCAACTTGTAGACGCTTAATATTTTCTTGTGTCATATTAGTTTCACATAGCACCACTTGCCAATCTAATTTGGACTCAGAGAGCTTAATTTGTGTCTTGATGGTTTCATACTTAGCAGGGATTTGAACCTTGCGAGTTTGTGCCGGAGTCGTTTGCACTTTAACCCGAATGGTTTTATATTCTGCGGGTACTTCCACTTTACGGGTTTTAGCCGGTGTCTTTAATAGCTGTTTACGCACCGTCTTATACTCCGCCGGAATCGTTACTTTGCGGGTTTTAGCCGGTGTTCTTAATACCCGTTTACGCACTGTCTTATGTTTGGCGGGAATTTTGATGGTGCGCGTGTAAGCAGGCTTTTTAAGTATCCGAGTACGCACGCTTTTATACTTAGCAGGTGAAATTACCACGGTCCGTGTGGTTTCAGGTTTGTCAAGTACCTTTTGGCTGATGGTTTTATAAGTAGCGGGAACTTCAACGAGACACATGATTTCGCCTGTTTGCTCGTCAATCTTAGTAATTAAGCCGTTGCCCTTTTTCCAAACGCTATGAGCCGGTTTCTCTAGCACTTTTTCCGTTACAGTACGATAGGTGGCAGGCACAGTCTTCACCGTGGTAACCTGTTCTTGTACGACTACTTGTTTGTTCACCCATTCATACTTCGCGGGGATGGTTTCAATGCGTTCACTAGCCTCTTTGATTAACACCTGTTCATTAACCAAGTCATACTTAGCAGGAATAGTTTCAACACGTTCGCTGGCTTCTTTGACGAGTACCTGTTCATTGACCCATTCATACTTAGCAGGAATGGTTTCAATTCGTTTAGCCGCTTCTTTGACCAATACGCGCTTATCCTGCCAGCCATATTGCGCCGGTCTGACAATCTCTTGACGAGTATAAGCAGCTTGCTTAAGAACACTCTTGCTCTTTGTTTCATATTTTGGCGGAATTAATACTCGTGCATAGCACTCGCCTGGTACAGCATTTGAAGGAGGTAGCAAAGCATTGCTGCTAGAAGTAGTCGTTGTCATCCCGGTTCCAACGCCTTTTTGACGGGATTCAATTTCTAAACGAGCCACAACACCTTGTTCTTTAACGAGGTTGGCTGTGAGTAAAGCAATTTCTTCTTCTTTCGTTTCAAGTAAAGATTGCTGTTGCTTAATGACCTCATTAACGCAAGGTGTAGGACAAGTTGTGGTTGTGCTACATCCACCCAACGTGAGGCTCATCAACACAATTGGCACTGCAAGCTGTTTGCCAAGGTGAGATGAAATGGTTATCATATTTCGTACTCCTTAATATCATTTAAAAAAAAGGCAAAAAATTTGTCATCAAAGCGATTTTGAATAAAAGTTCTACCAGTAATAACTACGTTGCAAGATTTATGTACAAACAAAGGATTTTCTAACAAGCTAAGACTGAGTAGTTACCAGAAAATTTGACATGAACTTTTTAAGTTTTGATAACAAGCAATATTAATATTAACTAATCAGTGTCAAAAATTCAAGGGCTTTAAATAAATTAATAAATATTAAGAAACGCTAGAATTTAGAATAAATGCTAAAGCAATCGGTAAACTGATAAAACTCATCAAATTGCCTAGCATAACAATAGCGGCTACTTTAGGCGGCTCTTGTTGATATTGTTCAGCAATAACGTAATTAATAATAGCCGGTGGTAAAACAGCAAATATCAGAAGTCCATCCGCTTGTAAAGGGCTTAATGTGAACCAAGGGCGTACTAATAAAAACATCAAGGCACCGGAAAGGGGGCGTAATATTGCTCCCAATAATCCAATTTTCCAATAGGTGAAATCAATATCGTTTAATCGTGCCCCAAGTGATAATAACATCATCGGAATAGCACAAGCCCCTAACATTTTAATGGGCGTGATCAATAAAATAGGTACATTAATGGGTGTCAGACTCACCACTAAACCGGCTAATGTGGCTTGAAATAAGGGCAATTTTAATAAACTAAACCCAGGCGCACTACGATTAACCATAGAGATTCCCAAAGTAAAATTTAAAATGGCAACAATGATAAAAAATAACATAGCTGCCGATAAGCCTAATTCACCAAATGTAAATAGTGCGACGGGAATACCCATATTGCCCGCATTAACAAACATCATGGACGGTATCAAAGTTTTAGGATTGATACCAAGCCAATAGCTGAGTGGCAATACCATTAAACCGGTGCCTAATACCATCAATGTTGCTGCTAGCATTAATGGTTGATAGTCTATAATGTGAAAAGATTGATCAGCTAGCACACTGAATAATAGGGCTGGGCTAAAAACTTCTATAGTAAAGCGGTTAATAATGGCTAAGTTGACCGAGCGTAAACGTGCATACAAGTAGCCTATCATTACGATGGTAAAGATGGGAAAAAGAACGGTACAAATACGAGTTATTAGCATGACGGTTAAATCGACTTCTTTTACATATTTAATTATAGGACAGCTTAATGCTATTACACTATGATCATTGTTATACGATGGGCTTGACTCATAAAGTCTGTCAAGATTATGCCATGCAAGGTGATGTGCCTATACCATTTATCGTCTTAAGTGACGGATGTTCGGGTTCGCCAAACAGTGAAATGGGAGCGAAAATTTTAACGCTGACAGCTCAAGAAATGCTCAAAGATGCCAAACAATGGCCATTAGATTATGCTCATTTTGGACAACAATTAATTAATCACGCTCTGAATATAACAAAAGAATTGCAATTATCTGAAAATGTCTTAGATGCAACCGTAATGTTGGCATTTTTACAAGACGAAAATATTATGGTGTATGTTTACGGTGACGGTTGTTTATTATTTAAAGACTATGATGGTAATGTCAGTACGATTGAAGTTGCTTTTACCCATAACGCACCTTTTTATTTAACTTATTGGGTTGATAAAGAGCGTTTGGATGAATACGCTGTTTTTGAACCTAAGCCCTTATTATTGATAGATTCTGTCAATGGTCAATCGGAGACAAAGCCTTTTCAAACCCCCTTGATTTTTTCTTTGCCCTTAAAAAAATTTAAAGTGGTTGCGATAGCATCAGATGGTGCATCCCACTTTGTTGATATTCATCAATCCGTCAAAATACCCTTTTATGAGGTAGCAACTGAGTTGTTAGCTTTTCAAGACACAACGAATGAATTTGTCAAGCGTCACACTGAAAGTGTTTTAGCGCAGTACGCCGAAAATGGTATTTATCCTTTTGATGATTTATCTATTGGAGTATTTGTGAATGGTTAATTTGGAATTTACTTTTATAGAAGAATCATAAATTATGCACTCAAAAATAACCCGTTATTTTTTATTCATGCCGCTAATCGTTATGACCCTGGGAAACTGTACCCAGGGAAGCATGGAGCCGCCGCTTCAAGCTACCACACAATCTAATCTAGCACAACCAATTGGGGAAAAAAAGCCACAGACTAAAATAACTAATAACATGAGCCTGACACAAAATAATGCTCAACCCTGTACTACTCCCCCTCTTCATTCCAGAATTGAAGTGGATATTTCAGAACAGCAGCTTTATTTGTATTGTCGTTATGCCAATAACCATGAAGAGATAAAAAAATACCCTGTGTCAACTTCCAAATATGGCATTGGTAGCCAAGCCAACAGCAACAAAACCCCATTAGGGTTGCACCGTATTGAAAATAAAATAGGTGATGGGGCACCGCAGGGAATGGTTTTTAAAGGGCGTCGTGCAACCGGACGCATCGCACAAATGAATGTGCCTGGTGCAGGTGATTTAGTAACCACACGTATTATGTGGTTAAAGGGCCTAGAACCTGGAAACAATTCAGGACGTAGGATAGATTCCTACAAACGTTATATTTATATTCATGGCACGGCAGAAGAAGAAAAAATTGGTCAACCTGCCTCCCATGGTTGTATTAGGATGTACAATGACGATGTCATAGATTTGTTTGAACGTACCACCGAAGGTAGTGAAGTTAATATTAAAGAATAAAACTTCATAAGAGCTAACAATAGTTATCTATCCCCCAATAAATCCGATTTTTGAAAAAATCGGATTTATACTTAATTAAAAATGTCCTATACAAAGGAAAACTCATATGCAATGGATTCAAACAATTTTTTATCGTTATAATCGAATAAAATTAATAAAATCTCTATTCAATCAACGTAAAATGGGTTTGGCAATGTTTATCATGTTAGGTGGTTGTGCGATGATGACTCATAAGTCTTTGAACCCAGTGCTGGTAAATCATACCTATCAAATAGATGTACTTAGCATCATTCGCAATGACGAAATCACTATTCAATTTGACGAAAAGCAATATCTTTCGAGTGGCAGAAGGGGGCTATTTTTGGCATTCATTGATGAAGATCGCTTAAACCAAATGCGTCGCAAAGCGGTTCATTCCCAAATTGCACCACTGCTCAAGGTAAAAACCAATATTGATTTTCGGACGCAATATTGGAATCAACTGCAAAAAAACCTTGCCAAGTCACCTTGGTTAGAAATAAAGTCTTTAGATAAAAGCACCGTTGAATATAAATCTGTTAAACTCGCAAAAATTCAACCACCGCTCTTGGTACTGAATACCTTATATGAGTTGTCACCAAACGCTCAGGTTTTGATTGTACAAACCAAAGCACGACTTTATTTGAACGAGGTGAACAAACCCGATTATTTGGGTTTTAACACCTATTATTCTGCTCCAGTTGGAAAGGAAATTGATGAAAAAGCCATTGAGTTATGGGCAGCAAATAATGCCTTTATTTATCGCAAAGCTTTGGCAGAAGGCATTGAACAAAATATGCGTATGTTACAGCTCGATCTCTTTGACAAACGGGCGAATCTGAAAAAAGGTGAAGAAATCCGATTAGAAATTCGCACCCCTATTTCAGGTTGGACGCTAAAGGTTTCAGGACATATCCTGAAACAAAATAAGAATCGCCTTCTGATACGGGAAAAAAGGGGAGGCAATTTGTTTTCAATAGCGACCAGTTTAATCAAGTGAAAATGTAGGGTGGGTAATGTGTTTTTATTGCCCACCATCTTCCTATTTTTTCGACCATTCTATCGCTTTTTCTTCCATGCCCTTATTACCATACCAATACCCATCACACGCGCCGATTGGCATCAAGCGTTGTAAGCGAGTCATCCCTTCTTTCACAGTTTCTGGATCATCCAAGCCACACTGAAAGATTTCAATTACCTTTTCCGTATGCCTAGATTGGGGGCTGATGCGTAAGACATCAATTTCCATCGTTTTGATATCCGTTAAAGCCGGTAATAAATTATAGGTATAAGCTGACTGCGTTTGAATCCCATTTAACGTCAAAAAAGGTTTATCTTCTTGACTATAAAGCGTTAAACCATCGGGATAATCTAAACAACAATATTGACAGTCATCTTTAGGCAAATTATGGGCACGCGCCGTAAAACAACGTGCTGAATAAGCTAAAGGCAAACGCCCATAAACGAAAAGCTCAGTTTCTACCTCCGCAGGGCAAATCATATCAACCAACGTATCGCGTGACAATTCTACCGGTAGCACCCAGCGGCGTAGCCCAAAACTGACTAATCGTGCTAGGGCGCGTGTATTATAGATATTAATGCTATGACCGGTGACAAAGGGGGTTCCTTCTAATAATTGCACCGCTGCCATATCATTGGCTTCTATCATAAAATGCTCATTCTCGCAAAGCTTGCGTAAAGTTTTGAGTTCCGACTCCGCCTCTAATAGGGCTAATGTCGATAGTACAACTTCTTTACCAGCTATGACTAACCGCTCTGCTAATGCCAACCAATCAGAAGTGCGTAGTATTTTGCGTTTAGAACAAATGGTTTCGCCTAGATAAATAATATCAATAGTCGTTTCAGCCATTTGTTCATAAAAATCTAACAGGGTATCACGCGCCCAATAATATGACACCGGTCCCAGGGCTAGTTTAGGTTGAGAGTTTTTCATAATTTAAATATGACTTGCTGTTTAAGTTTTTTCCAAAATAATAATAATAACAAAGATTGTATATTTAATGCGAATTTAAACCTACTTTTTTTGAGGAATAGCGGCTATTTTTGAGAAAAAAATATCTCTTTAATAATCAACGAGTTAATTAACTCTTGTCACGGGGCGGATACCACTCATTTTTGCTAAAATTTATAGCAGATTTGCTAAAATTTATAACTGAAAATTGTAAAAAAAGACAGTGTTTGCAAAATTTTCATCCAAAGCTTCAAAAAAATAAGAAACGTTTTTCAAAATAGCTATTTTTTTGAATTTTTAACCTAATTTTTCTTAAAATTGTAAAAAAAATAAAATGATAAAAAACAATAACTTAATTAACATCTTCCACGGGGAATATAAAACAAATTTTGACGGATTTTATGGAAAGACTTCAGAATCGAAAAAGACTTCAAAAAAACAATTTTAGGTTGTAATATTTTAAAAATCCAAAGAGGGTGAGCAAGCAAAAAACCTACAAAAAAACCTGATTTGAGTTATGAATATAAGGTGTGTATTTTTGTATTTTTTTTATCTTAAATAATTGACAAATTAAAAAAATTATGTTAAAACGCAAAGTGGACTAATTTATATTAGTGAGTGCCTTTACAATTTTTTATAATTCATTGATTTAATCAGAATTTCAGAATTAATGAAAATTCACTTGATTTTTAATTTTGAAAATTCTAATTCTAACAATAAAAATGTCTTGTACATAGTATAGTCCATAAAACTTACCATTCGCACTTTCGCATCTTTTTAACTAATAAAATAATCCTGGTACAACTCAATTCAAAAATAGGAAATATAAATATGGCACGATTCACTTTTTTGATTAGCGTATTATTTTTAGTAATAAGTTGTGCCTCTAATCCCCGCACTTTTGTGGAAACTCAGGATGAAACGGGGGTTTGGAAGGCAGTTCATTTACATAATAACTATGGTTTATTTGCCAATAGAAATCAAGAAGTCTGGCGGCGTGTGGTTGATATTTTGTCTGAAAAATACGATTTAGAAGTGTTAGATAGAACGAGTGGTTACATTCGCACTTCATGGAAATATTTATTGCCCAGTGATAATGATAAAAAATATCGCAGTCGGATTATTATCAAAATGTTGGGGAATGTTTGGCACACTGCTAAACTTAAAACGGAAGCCCAATTGTGGGATGATAGCCATGATATTTGGATTACTGGTTATGATACGGCTGTCTTGGAAGAGGTTTATAAAGATGTGCAAGGGCGCATCGGCACTTCAATTAGATAATAGTTGGTGGGCAAAAAAAGACTTGCCCACCCTACATAAAAATCCAAATTTCAGCCGTTTAAAGTATAATTAACAACAATCCCAGGTGTAAAATACCTTAGAAAAATCTAACTTTTCCAAATCCGTTTGGGTAATGAAAAAGTTCCCTACCCCACTATCTCCCCACATTATATCGACAGCATTATCTGTGTCTATTTGCAAAAGTAAAATGTATTTTTCGAGAGATTCCTTATTAGAGCGGGGGTCTTCCTGGGTAAAATGGGCATAGCCACCTATTTTATGCCCTTCCGAAGAAAATTTTTCTGCGTATTCTTCCCAAATGTCTTCTTCTTTATCAGCGAATTGTTCAAACTCATAGTCAGTATAGCCCACCGGTGCAACCTTTTTATTAAATTGTAATGAACTACTTCCAAAAAAGGGTAGCCCTTTAGGTTCAGGCAAAAAACTAAAATCGGTGACTAAATCATCTTCCGTTTTTGAAATCGTCGGAAAATAAATAACCCGAAAGCCTTCTTGTTGGGTGGGATTATCCCAGTTTGCCCCATAAAAATCATCGTCTGCAATGTAAAATTGCAAAATGCCTTCTTGTGGAAAACCTTCTAAACAGGGCACTTCTTCAAAATTAATTTGCGCCAGTAGAAACAATGGGTTGCCCTGAACCCCTTTTGGATATTCATAACCTTTAGGCAAATAGGGCAAACCACCCAATTTACTTTGCCATAAAACTAAATGATCATTTTTTTCTGCACGGATAACAATATAGGGTTTAATAGATGATTCTAATTTATCCCGGTATTGTTCCAACGCCGGGGATAATTCTAGTTGGTATGCCATGATTTTTTTCCTGAGTTATACAAAAGTTTCATGTAGGGGCAAGACTGAAGGGTTGCTCTTCATTATTGCAAAAATATCATATCACAATAACGACACATAAAGCTTTTATTTACGACGCTTTGATCGAGTTTTTTTAGGCTTTTTCATCAAACTTAACAGGTGTTTATAGTTGATAGTACACATTTTCAGATGCGGATGCCCACACTGCTTAAAAAAACAAGTACAAAATAACTTCTAAAACACTTCGTTCAAACATGACAGCTTTCTAAAAAGCTATCAGCTTTTAATTAACTATCGTTTAACCCGTTGAGCAAAAGCATAAATAATTAGCACCAAGCCTAAACCAATCAACATCATAAACAGGGCATATATTACCGTCTCATTCCAAGTATCAGGCCAATAAGGAGTCGAACTGATTAAGCGTTCTTTTCCATGCGCTTCGATATATTCACGGACTTGAAAGGGCCAAATTACCCATAATGAACCAATGAGTATGCCAATAATCATTAAAAGAGTCGCACGATAAAAACGGGCTAAAAGCAAACCTATAACTCGACTAAAAACGATTAATCCCGTAAGAACACCTAAACAAAAGGGAATAAGGATCGTAAACTGAAAATGACCGATTGCATTCAATATCGTGTCATATTTCCGTAAAATGAGTAAAATAAATGATCCTGAAATGCCTGGTAAAAGCATAGCTGATATCGCTAACATGCCGCTCAGAAAAATAAACCAGGCACTATCAGGCGTATTAACAGGCACCAAATTGACAATCAACCAACCAAGCACTGTACCCATACTGATAAAAAACACGGCTGACATATCCAATCGTTTAGCTTCTGGTAGCAGAGCAATAATGGAACCAACAATGAGTCCAAAAAATAATCCATAAATTGGCTCAGGATGGGTATGCAATAAGACTGGCAAAGGAATAACTCTGGTAAAAAATAGCATGGCGCAAAGAATGCCAATGAGGAGGGGAATTAAAAAACTAAAATGGGGGCGCTGTAAAACCGCTTTAAATTCTAGCTTAAAGATATGTTGTAACCAGAGAACATCAAAAGAACGAATAGCGTTAAGTAATTTGGCATAAATACCTAAAATAAAAGCCATAGTGCCACCGCTAACACCAGGAACAACATCGGCTGCCCCCATACAAAAGCCTTTTGCGGCTAAAATCAGTTTGTTTGTCATAAAATAATGTTTCTCGTTAAAAAACCTGACAAGCTTTAAAAACCTGTCAGGTTTGTCATTCAATTTAGGATTGGTGATAAACCGCGCTTAAACTATGCACTGCTTCAACCAACTCTTTGACATGTTCAGGATCAATTTGTGGATGAATACCATGCCCTAAATTAAACACATGTCCATTGCCATTCCCAAAACTGGCTAAAATGCTCGCCACTTCTTCACGAATACGTTCTGGTGAAGAATACAAAATACAGGGATCCATATTACCTTGCAATGCGACTTTATCGCCCACGCGCTTCCGCGCTTCACCTATCGGTAATTTCCAATCTAAACCCAGTGCATCACAACCTGTAGCAGCGATCTTTTCTAACCATTCATTACCCTCTTTAGTAAATAAAATCACCGGCACCCTTTGCCCTTCATATTCACGAGTCAACCCTTGCACAATTTTTTGCATATAATTTAAAGAAAAGGCTAAATAATCGCGATTCGTGAGAATACCACCCCAGGTATCAAATATCATGACTGCTTGTGCGCCAGCAGCGATTTGTGCATTCAGATAGCTGGTAACAGTCTGCGCAAGCTTATCTAACAAGCTATGCATAACATCTGGTTGTTCAAACATCAAGCCCTTAACTTGCGAAAAATTTTTAGTTGTGCCACCTTCAATCATATAAGTTGCCAATGTCCAGGGACTACCTGAAAAACCAATCAGTGGCACTCGCCCATCTAGTTCACGCCGAATCAAACTCACAGCATCCATAACATAGCGTAAATCCTCATTCGGATCAGGCACACCTAAGTTATCTATCTGTGCTTTAGTTCGTATGGGTCGTTCAAAACGGGGACCTTCCCCTTCCGTAAAATATAAACCTAGCCCCATTGCATCGGGAATCGTCAGAATATCTGAAAACAAAATAGCAGCATCTAGTGGAAATCGGGCGAGTGGCTGCATTGTGACTTCACAAGCTAATTCTGGTGTTTGGCACAATGTCATAAAATTTTTAGCGCGACTTCTTATTTCACGATATTCTGGCAAATAACGTCCCGCTTGACGCATGATCCATATTGGAGTCATATCAACCGGTTGTCGCAATAAAGCACGTAAAAAACGATCATTTTTCATTAGTTATTAGTTATCCGTTATCAGTTATCATTTTTTGTCATCGCTGTGGTAAGACATTTCTTTAATCGGTTCATGAAAATTATACGCTTCATTGCCTTCGTTGGCTTTCTTTTTAGCATATTTATGTAATAACCAAGCGATTAAAATCGCAACGAATATGCCAGCAATCGTTATTAACAAAATAATCATTGTGGATGAAAACACCTGAGATGATGGGCTGCTTTCATTAGCTACGTTGCTTACCTGCTTCACATTATCATCAGAAACGGGTACAACCGGCTGAATATTATCAACCACTGTTTCTGGTTTCGCTGGAAGAGAGCCAGAATCACTTGCCTCGCCTGAAAGCGGAGCTGGACCTAGCTCGCTTGGCTGTTCATCAACAGGAGCAATCTTGGACGGTTGGGTATTATCTGTACTTTCCATCACTGAAGATGTTGTCAGTTCTAAAGGTGGTGTCACCACTGGTGGGCAAACAATAGATTGTTGACGGCGATTTTTCCATTCATCATTTTGCCGATTCAATTCCTGAGTGGCTTCAGCCCGACTAAGAGTTTGCATTTCTAAAAACGATGGAATGCGTAAAATGTCACCCACCTTTAACGAATTGATATTGCATGAAATTCTAAATGCGTGGGGATTAGCTCTATGCAAAGCTAAAATAGCTTGATGGCGACTAATCGAACTGGGACTGACTTTAGCGGCAATATTCCAAAGCATATCACCCGATTTAATGGGACCATAAGTGTTAATATTTTCGGCTTGCACCGTATTCAATGTGCTGCTGGATGCAAGGACCAGGTAACTCAGTGTAAGCAATAAATTCAATTTGGGCATTTTTAGCTCCTATGTAATACTATGAACCTATCCCACTATTCAAAAATGCGGAACCATGAATAAAAATAGTTTGGTTTTTAACCAAAAAACGAGGGTACAGAATAACATTTTTTAAGCGCATATACTTTGTCACTTTCTAAAAAAACGAAAACTTGAACATCCTGAATATATTGAGTATTTAAAAAAACTCAAACATCAAGAAATAGGAAATAATGATAAAATCTACCCATTAACCGTTAACCATTAATCATTATCTAAAGGAAGCTATTTTTGGATTTAATCACATTAGTATTATTTATTATCGGATTTGTTTTATTAATTTTGGGTGCGAACCTATTGGTACAAGGCGCATCTAATTTAGCGGAGTCCCTGGGCATTTCACGATTAGTCGTGGGTCTCACTGTCGTCGCGTTTGGTACCAGTGCGCCCGAATTAGCCGTTAATTTGCAATCGACATTCATGGAACAACCTAGTTTAGCAGTAGGTAATGTAGTCGGAAGTAATATTCTTAATATCTTGCTAGTTTTAGGTGTTGGGGCTATTATCGTGCCACTTGGTGTTCATAAGCGATTGATTAAATTAGAAATACCAATCATGATCGGGGTATCGTTCCTACTTTTTTTATTATCCCTGGATGGCACACTCAATCATTGGGATGGTTTATTATTATTCAGTGGCATTGTGTTCTACAGCATTTTTTCTATTAAAACCTGCCGCCAACCCAGTGTTGATGCCCAAGAAGTTTGTTCATTACCCGAATGGAAAGAAGATAAAAATCCCAAAGCACTCTACAACATCATCAAAAATATCTTTTTTATCATAGTGGGATTAGGGCTACTAGTGCTTGGCTCACAATGGTTAGTTAATGGTGCCATTGCCCTCGCCCAATTATTTGGCATTAGTGAATTAATTATTGGTTTGACGATTGTTTCAATAGGAACTTCATTACCCGAGTTGGCAACCGTTGTAGTTGCCAGTTTGCGTGGTGAACAAGATTTGGTAGTAGGCAATGTTATAGGCAGTAACCTGTTTAATATTTTATTAGTATTGGGTTTTACAAGTCTCATTGCCCCGGCAGGTATTGAGGTGCCTCACGCAGCCATTGTGTTTGATATGCCGATCATGATTGCAGTAGCCATTGCTTGTTTTCCGATTTTCTTTACCGGTTATACGATTACACGATGGGAGGGTGGGGTATTTTTAGCTTTCTATGTGGCTTATGCCCTATATTTATTCTTAAATGCCACTCAACATACTTTATTACCTGCTTTTAGTGCAGTCATGCTTTGGTTTGTCATACCGTTGACAGTGATTACTTTCATTGTTTTAGTTTTGCGAGACAAACAAACTTCCTCAAAAAATGGATGATCACAAGCTATAACAAGCTAAATCCCTTTTCCACCACCGGTATAAAAAAATAACCAAAGATAATATAAAGCGCGATAAAAAAAAACATCACAATTATCGCGCAGCCAAAAGCTATCGCATTGATATAAAAGGTTCGATTTTTGAATAATTGATTTTTTATTTTGAACACTTTTTGGTTTCTATTTATCCTGCAAAAGTTTAGTGGTTCCTATAGGGGCGAACCTGCGTGTTCGCCCTCATTAACAATTAGCAATTACTTTTCACCCATGAAAGCACCAAACAACTGTAACAGGCTTAAGAACAAGTTATAAATACTCACATAAAGCGTCACTGTTGCCATAATATAGTTGGTTTCACGCCCATGCACCATGTCACTAGTTTGATAGAGAATTAAACCACACATTAACAAAACAAACATCGCCGACACGGCTAAAGATAAGCCCGGCAAATTAAAAACAATAGCACCAATACCGGCTAAAAATGCCACCAAAATGCCTGCAAACAGGAATCCGCCTAAAAAGCTGAAATCCTTACGGCTAGCTAAGGCATAGCCCGACAAGCCTAAAAAAATGACCGCCGTTGAACCAAAAGCCATCATCACTAATTGGGAGCCATTACTAAACATAGTCAAGTAAGCACTGATGATGGGTCCCAAAGTTAAACCCATAAATCCAGTCAAGGCAAAAACACCAGCCAGCCCCCACACACTATTTTGCAGCCAGTGTGTCAGGAACAGTAATCCTAAATAGCCGCCTAAAACCACTAACCAATGCATAGGGGGCATGTTCATCACCATCGCAATACCCGCCGTCGCAGCTGAAAATAACAAAGTCATCGACAACAACATATAAGTATTGCGAATCAACTTGTTAGCTTCAACGCTTGACAAAGGTGCTTGCTCAAAAACTTGCTCGTCTTGATTAGTAAACGTCGTGTTTTTAAAATTTGGAGCACCTTGATGGCTATTGCTCACAGTCACTTTCTGATTCACGTTATCAAATAAGCCCATAAAACACCTCACTGATAAAATTAAAAATTAAAGCCAATGCTATATCTCAACTTTAATTTATAATAACAATTTATAAAAAAACAAGGGGAATATTGTTATATTGGCATAAAAATACTTTTTTTAAACATATTTTCAAAAAAATGTTATTTTTAAAGTGGATATACCCATAATTGACAACTGACAACTGATAATGATTAATTTAACTAACGTAAGTATAGCTTTTGGACATGTGACACTTTTAAACAAAATTGCCCTACGCATAGATAACGGTGAGCGTATCTGTCTCATTGGGCGCAATGGTGAGGGCAAATCCACCCTATTAAAAATTATTAGCCATGAAATCAATCCAGATCACGGCAAAGTGGAATGCCCACAAAATCTCAGAATAGCTCAATTAAGTCAAGAACCCGTATTTAATGCAAAGGATACCGTATTTCATGCCGTCGCAAAAAGTTTGGGCAGCGTTGGGCAACTGCTTGAACAATACCATCATTTAGTACAACGCCTAGCTCACCATGATGATGAACATTTATTAGCACAATTAGAAAGCGTACAACACCACCTTGAAGCTGAAGATGGATGGCTGCTAGAACAGCGCGTGGAAACCGTATTATCAAAACTAAAACTTCCCCCCGAACAAACACTAGGGGAAATGTCTGGGGGATGGCGACGGCGCGTCGCCCTCGCACAAGTTTTAGTCACTGAACCCGATTTATTACTATTAGATGAACCCACCAATCATCTGGATATTGACGCGATAACCTGGCTAGAAGAAATGTTACTAGAATTTAACGGTAGCTTATTATTTATTAGCCATGATCGTCGCTTTATGCAGCGCATTGCAACCAGGATTATTGAATTAGATCGAGGGCAATTAACCAATTATCCAGGAGATTATGCTACCTATCTCCGCCAAAAACAAGCCGCCTTAGAAGTCGAAATAAGCAAAGCCGCTAAATTCGACAAACACTTAGCGCAAGAAGAAGTTTGGATTCGTCAGGGTATCAAAGCCCGTCGCACTCGTAATGAAGGAAGAGCACGCACCTTAAAAAAATTGCGTGAACAACGCGCCCAACGCCGTGAAAAAATAGGTAAAATACGCTTAAATCTTGATAGTGGCGAATTATCAGGGCGCATCGTGATTGAAGCAGAGGCGATCAACAAATCTTATCAAAACCAACCGCTAGTACGCGATTTTTCCACCCTCATTATGCGCGGTGATCGTGT
>QNES01000098.1 GCA_003645255.1 Gammaproteobacteria bacterium | reverse complement strand
GCATCATCAAGCTGACTTTGTTCAAGATTAGCTAGGTGTTTTTGGATAACTGATTTTTGGAAGATTTGCATTTTTTGTGTTGAAAAAATATTTGAGGAAGTGATGATAGATTTTACACTAATTTGGAGCCAATGAAACCCACCCTAAATGACTTTGTGGTGGGTTAGCGTAGCAATACGAAGTATCGTTATAACGAAACCCACACTACGCTCGCTATGGATGTTCAGATTCACGCCGCTGCAAAAGCCGTGCATGGTCGTACCATTGGATGTTTAAAGCCTAGTACAATTTCTTCTCTCGGTATCCCGGCTTCTAGCAAGTCGGTGGCAATGCCATCTTCAGTTTCATCATATTGAATCCAAATTTTGCGCGATATGATATCAATATGGATGGGATTCGTATGCCAATATTTTTTTTCATACCATCCCACATCTAATAGCAAGTAGTGTCCCTGTTCATCATCAAACACCACTTGTGAAGAAAGACTATCGTCGCTTTGGGAGCGATATTGGGCATGTTCTTTCAATATGCGCTTGATAATTTCTTGATAGGTTAATTTATCCATTGGGTAATTACCTCATTATGTTCATCAAAAATAATTAAGCGCAGTGGTTGTTTAGCTAAAAGTAGTTGACCAATTTCAGTCGAAAAAATGCTCTGATAGGTGATGTCATTGACTGCCATATAAAGTAATCGTTCTGAATGTTGTTCTTGTAAAATCTCTTTATACATAATATATTGTCCTAATGCTTGTTGTAAATCGTAGGTTTCAGAATGACCGACAAAACTTTTAATCTCGACAACAATTTTTTGGAGATTTTTTTTAGCCGAAATTAAACGTTCTGCCCCTAAGTCAGCATACAATGTTTTTCTACCTATTTTTATACTAAATTGATCATGTGTAATCGTCCAACCATCCTTGATAAGACTATTTTTGACTGTTTAACGAAATAATCCTTAAATTCGCGATTCCAAACACTCCGTCTTTGATATGGTGGTTCTAAATCAAGTTTATCACGAGTATATAAATCCCAAAACCAAGAGATTGTTTGAAAGTTTTGTTTTCTTTTCATATTGTATGATATAGGGCGAACACTTCGGTTCGCCCCTACATGAAATCATTATGATAAGGAAGCCCCTACATCGTATAACACAACGTACGGGCAAGTCTGCGTGTTTGCCCTTTTGGACTTACACTTTACCTTCCTGTTTCAGTTCATCATACCATAATGCATTATGGTGCTTGATAAATTCGACGTTGGCATGACCGGATTTCATGGCATCCATACATTCTGGTTCTTCAACAAGCGCAAAGTAAACATGGGCGATTACTCCAGTGACGACTAAGAAAACGCAGGAAATATGTGCGACTAAAGACCAGCGGAAAATTGCGCCATATAGAGGATTTTCAGAAAAATTCAGAACTTGTGGTCCGAAAAACAAGTATAATCCAGTAAAGGCAAGGATGATGGAACAAAAGATAATCATTGTTCCCAATAACCGTTGTGCCCCATTATAGCGCCCTTGCGGTGGTATAGGCACATTTTTCATTATCCCAAATAACTGGAGTAAATTGAGGGTCATTGACTTCATATCTTTTATGGCGGCTGAAGGAGTCAGCACCAACACGTTTTTAAGAAAGGGCAACACGATGTTGGTGAAATTGAAGAGGATAAATAGCACAAAAACGCCTATCCAAATCATCGCCAAAACTGAATGGGTTAATATCAGGTTATCATTGCCACCAAAGAGTCCCTGCATAAATTCAGGCCAAAAAGCCGGTACTACCCGGACCAGTTCGCCTGAAATAATGCCAAAACCGGTGAGAAGCAACAGTAAGCGAATACCTGCATTGAACCAATGCATATAAATACTTTTCTTTTCCCGCACCGGGATCATTTGGGATGTATCACTCATGGTTATTTCTCCTCCTTATTTTCGGATGCACAAACTTCATTGCGACGACCTACTAACTTTATCACGCCTGCACCTAAAAATGTTAGCAGCATGGCACCGAGGCCAATAGCCCCAACGGGATTAACGATTTCCATGACTTTACCAGATAGATGACGATCATACTGTTTGGGCATGACTTCATCGGGTAATGCTTCACCAGCGGTGTAGTAATAATGGTTAGGCCCAACATTGACTTCATCTGTCGTGAGTTTCACCCAGGTCTTTTCTTCCAACAAGCGTGATACTTCAGAGTTGGGATCATTCTTGTCACCGAAAACAAGGGCGCGACCGACACAGGTTTGAACACAAGCCGGCGCGAGTCCTTCGTCAATACGGGGTTGACAGAAAGTACATTTGCTGATAGTGTTAGTTTCTGGATTAAGCCAGCGAGCCTCATAAGGACAAGCAGGGATACAGAGTTCACAACCAGAGCAAATACCGTTATCCAATAAAACAATACCATCTTCTTCCCGCTTATAGGCGGCACCAGAAGGACAGGCTTCTATACAGGGTGCGTCATCACAATGTTGACAGCGACCCGGAAATAACATGACTTTCGGCTGATCGTTTTGGACCCATTCGACTTCTTTAACCCAGTCGCGAGTGTGTCCCATTGGGGTTTCCCATTCAGCGCGGCAGGCAACAACACAGGCTTTGCAGTTAATACAGCGTGTTGTATCAGCAAGCATAACATATTTTTTGGTCATTTATTCCTCCTTATACCTTTTCGACTTTGACAAGAGATAGACCCATGCTCATAGTACCGATATGGGGATCTACTGCATAAGAAGCCAAATCTGAGTCTGCTACACCCATGCCATAAGCTGTGGTCATGCGTTTATCCCAGTGGCCAAAACCATGGACCATGAAAATACTGTCTTTGCGAATCCGCGCCGTGACTTTTGCTTTGATTTCTCCAGAACGGTCGTTACGATCACTGACTTTAACGAGATCACCTTCTTTAATTCCCCGTTTAGCCGCCGGTTCTGGATGAATCCATAACACGTTTTCCCGCATAAAATCAGCTGTCCAGATATTATCCTGAGTACGGGCGTGCGTATGGAAGCCGATGCGCCCAAATGTCATGTGAAATTCGTCTTCATTGGGACGTACTTGTTCCACGTAATCCAAGGCTTTATCGTATCCCATCATTTTGAGCATGCCAGGAATGAGTTCAGCTTTGGTACTGCCGCTAGGTGTTTTAATTTGCAACTTCCCACCATGCTCAAGTGGAAAATTCTTTGCCGGATCAGCGGGGATTTTGAGAATTCCTACTTTTTCAATTTCGGCTAGGGATGAGCCTGCTTTTTTCATTCGATCTTCCAATAACTCTTTAATGGAGTCATGCGGAAAATAAGCACCCAAGTCCATGCGGTCTGCGAGTTGCTTACAGATTGTCCATGCATCACGAGTGTCATGCAGTGGTTTCATAGCGGGCATCCGCACTGCGACATAAGCTTCCCGGGCGCCACCAACTTGTAAATCATCATAGCGTTCAAGGTAGCTCGCTTCGGGCAAGAGAATATCGGCATACATGTTCATCTCGTTAGGACTCACATCAGCAGCGACATAAAAATCAACCGTTTCAAGGGCTTTACGAATGATATCGTAATTCGTGCTGTTCAGAAAACCATTACCACCGGCTGTTATCAATGCCCGAATCGGATAAGGTTTTTGTTCAGCTATCGCACGCCACATTTCGTTAGTTAAGCCATACTTTGCATTGGCAACCGGCCAACGTGTGGGTACGCCAGCGCCATCAGCTCGATAGATTGTACCATGTTTGTCAGCAATATGATTACTATCATATTCAGGTGGCAAGTCCATCATATCTGAGTAATCAAAATCACCACCATCTTCTGCCCGACGAGCAAGATGGGCATGTTTAAATTCAGGCAAATCTATTTCGGGTACGCTGTACTTTTGAGGTGTGAAAACGCCTCCTTTATGGCCCCAAACACCAAACAGGGTATTCAGAATGGTGATTGACATCCCCATACCGAAGTCATTAGAAGTTCGGGTCATCCTGCGCGGTGCATAAACGAAGACTGATGGAGCTTTGGCAGCCATTTCTCTTGCAAGTCGGCGAATATCTTTGGCGGGTACTTCTGTGATGGGTTCTGCCCATTCGGGGGTGTACTTCTGCACCCGTTGTTTGAGTTCATCAAGGCCATCGACATATTCTGTTACGAATTTTTTGTCATATAATTCTTCGTTGATCACAACATGGATCATAGCTAGCAAAAAAGCATGATCGGTTAGTGGACGAATGGCATAATATTCATCAGCCTTAGAAGCCGTAATCGTATAGCGCGGATCAAAATAAACCACTTTGGCACCGTTGGCAACGCCATTTACCCAGCCCAGGGTTTCGCCATTATGCAATGATTCGGTGATATTACGTCCCATCATCAGGAAGTATTTACAATTTTCCAAATCTATGGTTTCGTTGCCTGTCAGATTGCGCCCTATTATTATCATATTAGATAAGCCACGGGGTCCACAACAGAGTCCAAAAACGGGGCTGGTTGTATTGGGGGTACCGAAAGCATGAGCGAGGCGATGGTAAGGTTTTTCCCATGTACCATGCCCAATCATAGATAGTGCTTGAGGGCCGTGTTTTTCTTTGACTTTTTTGAGTTCTTGGGCAACAGTATCTAATGCTTCGTCCCAGGTAATACGTTCCCATTGACCAGCACCCCTTTCACCCACGCGCTTCATGGGATATTTGAGCCGGTTAGGGGCATAAGCGACCATTAAGCCTGAGTTGCCTTTAGCACATACGACCCCCCAGTTGTTTGGATGTTCTGAGTTGCCATCAATTTTAACGGCTCGTCCATCACGAGAGCGAATTTTTAAACCGCAACGCCAGTAGCACATATCGCAGAAACCAAAGACTTCTGTGGTTTCTTTTAATTTTTCGGATTCATGTGGCGCATTGATTCTCGCGAGGGCTTGGCTAGGCAATCCTGCGATAGTCAGTGCGGTCCCTCCTGCCGTTGCACCTAAGAAGGCGCGACGAGAGGGATCAAAGTGGTCATGGGTACTCATTATATATTAATACTCCTTATTTAAGGTTTAAGTAGAAGCTTTTTGACAGGTTTATACCATAAGTTGTTTAAGAAAATCGGCAGCTAATTGGTAATAGGGCATTGGGTTCGATTTGTTAAGAGCTTCTATAAATTGTGGCATCCAGCGAGCGCAATGTTGTTCCAATAGTTGCCGTTGTGTTTGCCGTGCTTTTTCATCATCTTGACTGGCAAGATAGGCTATAAATTCTAGTTCTGAGACGATATGGTCTGGCAGCAAACCTGAGTTTTCAGCGACTTCTATGCCATGTTCCGCCATCATCTTTTTAATTTCTAAAGTAGAATTTCCCATCAAGCTGTGATCAGATTCCAGCCAATATGAAGCAAACGGTTGTACAGGTTCATTAGGAAAAGCTAATATAAATAATCGACTATATTCCGTTTTCAGAACCTTGTTATAGTTCAGTTGTGGTTTTAATGCCTTTAATATTGGAAGCATCGGCGCATTTTTGGGTGTCGTCTGCAATAGATCATTGAGTAGGCGACACAAATCATTTATGCGAGCAGGTGTTGGTTGGTTAAATAACCCGCTTGCTAAAAGATAAAGTTGAGGTTGTCTATTCACCTTTTTTAATAAGTCAGTTTGCTTCAAAAAAATCAAAATGAAGCACATCTTATCACATTTCTGAAAATAATGAAATTTTTTTAATAAAAAGAGTACGAATTTTAGACTTTTTTATTAAAATTTTAAATATAACTTGTTCAATTTATTATGATTTTGAAATAATAAATAAAATTATGACTTGTTTTTTTAATTCTTATAGATTATAATGCAAAAGTCTATTATTAGTATAATATTTGTGATTGGTTTCAATAACTTGTATATTCTAATATTCTAATATTACTATATTTTTATATTAGAATATTCTTCTAGGTGAGTTTGGAGAAGCAATTGAGATTGCCGAGATTGGGAAGGTTAGAAATCCGATTTTTTGGAAAAATCAGATTTCTAACCTTAGTCGTTAGGCAGAAATGTCAATCAATCATGATCACGTAATATTTTAGGGTGCTGTTCTGAAAAGTAAGCTTTTTCAGCTTGAGTCAGTTCGATGCTTTCTACACCTGTGATCATCGTCTTGATGTAATGGAAAGGCGTTTTGCCCGTTGTGGTCATGTAGATATGGATAAAGGCAAAAGCCATCATCATAAAGGCTGCAGCTGTATGGAAAAATGTGACGGCTTGAAATAGACTTTGCGAGCCTTCCATCACGTTCCATAAATCATACGTCAAATAGATAATGCCACTAATCCAGAGGGCAGGACCAATAATGACCATGAAGGTAAGATAAGCCAGCCCTTGTAAGGCATTTTGTTTACGTTTCATGCTTTTGGTATGTGGATGCGGTTTGCCAAATAGCATATCCCATGCATAATAGCGGATAACGGCGGGCAAGCCCTGAATTCTTGGCAGAAACTGTTTCCAGTTACCTGTGGTGAAATTCCAGAAGGTTGTGAACAACCATAACAGTAGCAACAGGAGGGCACTGTAAGTATGGACAGTAACTGCTGTTTCAAAATCAACCACATTAAATGTGCCATGTATCACGAAGCCACTAAAGGCGAGAATAAATATCAGAGCCGCTTGTGACCAATGCCAAAATCGCTCATAGCGTGTATAAATTACAACGGCGTTTTTTTCAGTTTCCATTTCCATTATTTTTCACCTCCAATATGACAGGATTTGCTAATTCTTTTATAGCATAATATACGCATAACAATATGCAAAAAGATGATCAGAAATACGCCGAGAATGGTCAGATAACCAATGATGTCGAGCCATTTGAAATAATCACGGCCTGGCATATAGAATCCTCTGAGTTCATTCAAGCGTCCGGTTTCACCACGCGCATGACATTCTGAACAGGCGAGCGCATCTTCTTTTGGTGAAACCATGTGGTTAATAGGCCAATAGGAGTAGGTTTCGATAAAACCATATTCTCCACTGTAAGGGATGCCATTTTTTTCCATGCCGACTTTGATGGCATTTCCAAAGTCATAATTACCCCATAGTGAGTTATCATCTTCACCCCATAGGTGCATATAGACTAGGGTGTTGTTACCTTTATCATAGGGCTGAGTCGTGTGCATACGTTTGAAGGGCCAAATGCGTGATTTTGGATCATTAAAATCGCCGGTAAAGCTATTGATGTCAATAGGTGCTTTGGCCGGATCGAATTTGGTGTCAATCGTTGTGTAGTTCATCACGCCATCAAACCAAGCATAATGGGGATTGAAGTTTTCATTATAAACAAAATCTCCCTTGATTGATTTGTAGGTGGCACGGTGATGACCATCGCCTTGGGTATATTCTTTGAGTTTGAAACCCTCACCATTTTTGAGTTTACCCATCGTGCGCCAATCCCAGTCAATCTTGGTTGCAACACCGCCTTTGGCAATCTTGGGAATATGGCAAGTTTCACAAGCGACTCTGTCGGCATGACCATTGAGTTTAATACCTTTCAGCGTCGTTTTGGGATGCGGTAGAGAACTGTGGCAACTTTCACAAGTGGCGCGTTGCCGAGGTATGCCGGGTTTTCCTTGACCAACCTCATCTTTGGCGTGCATCTGATAACGGCTTCCAGCCCATTGGTGTCCTTCACCATTATCAACATGGCAGGTAATACAGGCAAAATTTAATCCCTTACTGTCCATGTGGACATCAATTTCTTTGGATGGATTAAAAAGTGCTGATGAAAGATCGCCGTGTTTCACATTGTCGCCGCCGCCCCCGTAAAAATGACAGGTACCACAATTATTGCGCCCTGGCATTTGTACGCTTTGTGCGACTTTTGCCCATTGAATAGGCGTTTTTCCTTCAAACATGATTGAACAGGCTTTACTGCCCTTTGAATTGGGCACTCTGTAATAGGTACCGGTGGATTCATGACAGACAAGACAGTCAATATTTTCTTCGTTGGTAAAATCGAATGTATCATCTTTCCATCCGTATCCTGCATGGCATTGGGCGCACATACCTTCGTTACCTTTGGCATTGGTACAGAAGTTGTTGATCAAGGTTGCTTTGCCCAGTTCTTGCCCAGTGATTGGGTGCTTGTATTTCCAAGTCCAATGAATACTTTTTATGAACTGGCTACCGGCTTTATTGTGACAACTGAGGCAAGCCTTGGTGACTTCTGGTCCGCTGGAAAATGGACCTTCAAGTTCCTTGAGTTTTGAGTGATCAGTTGTGCTTGCTTTGTTCTTATTGAACGCTGCAATAGTTGCCTTGAGATCAGAGGCACCTCCGGTTTGTGTATATTCGGATATGCCTATCTCAATTTTGGGATCTGTCTCTGCAGAGACATTCACAGTCATCAAAATACCCAGGGCATAGCCTATTAGATATAAGAAGCTGAGATATTGTGTTTGCCCGCCATTTTCAGCGAGCTGTTTTTTTATCATTTCCAATTTTACCTTTATAAGTGAGTTAGTTAAGGTGGAATTAACCTGATAGTTTTTCCAAAACAAAGTGCATTTTATCATTTTTATGAAAATAGTGAAATG
The DNA here is from genome assembly GCA_003645255.1 of Gammaproteobacteria bacterium. Classification (GTDB taxonomy): domain Bacteria; phylum Pseudomonadota; class Gammaproteobacteria; order Beggiatoales; family Beggiatoaceae; genus QNES01. The sequence goes on along the minus strand of QNES01000098.1, from coordinate 7,195 downwards.
TTTTTAATAAAAATTGATCAATCAACCTTTTTTGACAAAAGGGTATTTTTAATATGTTCAAAAAATGTTTTTTTGAAGCCTTTTTCGACTTTGCGGCTCGTTCATGAAATCAGCAAAAATCTTTTTTATAAGCCTAGTGGGAGATGTTAACTAAGTTATTGTTTTTTATCATTTTATTTTTTTTACTATTTTAACTAAAATTGGGTGAAAAATTCAAAAAATGGCTATTTTTAAAAATATTTCTTATCTTTTTGAAGCTTTTGAATGAAAAATTGTATAAAACAGTCTTTTTTTACAATTTTAGACTGTAAATTTTTGGCAAAATTAGGGTATCCGCCAGGGCGGGAGATGTTAATTAACTCTTTGATTATTAAGGATAATTTTTTTTATTCAAAATGCGCATGTTTCATCGTTAAAAGTCTGTCAAAAATACCAAAATGTCGCCTTCGATAATAAGTGAAATATAACTGTAATGATTATAGGGTTAATCCTTGATGGTTGCCCTTAACTGGTATATTATTTTTTACAAATTATTTAAAAATTAATACTTAGCACGGGAATAAATTGAGCTTTTTAGAAACCAAGCTTTTATAACAGCGTTCAGTATACTTAAAAACTAATGAGATTAAGGATAAAAAAATGGATATTTGGCATATTATTATTTTGGCTGTGATACAAGGGTTGACAGAGTTTTTACCGATTTCTAGTTCAGCGCATTTGATTTTATTTCCACAATTAACGGGGTGGGAAGATCAGGGGTTAGCTTTTGATGTTGCGGTGCATGTTGGCTCGCTGGTTGCGGTGTTAATGTATTTTCGTGCGGATTTAAAGCCATTATTAGTGAGTTGGTTTAAGTCAATGAAAACTTGGGAGTTAACACCGGAAAGTCGCTTAGTTTGGGGAGTTGGTGTGGGAACGGTGCCGGTGGGATTAATGGGTTTAGCTATTGTCGGTGCAGGTTTGGAGGGCTATTTGAGATCACCTCTTATTATTGCGACAGCGACTATTGTATTTGGTTTATTATTGTGGTGGGCGGATGTAATTGGGAAACGGGAACGTGATGAGTTGACGTTAAGTTGGCAAGATATTTTGTTGATAGGATTAGCTCAGGCATTGGCGTTGATTCCTGGGGCTTCACGTTCTGGAGTGACGATGACAGCGGCATTATTAGTGGGGCTTAATCGTAAAGCGGCGGCGCGATTTTCATTTTTGTTGGCGATACCGGTGATTATTTTGGCGGGTATGAGTGAAACTTTGAAGTTAATGAGTCAGAATGTACCTGTTAATTGGTACGCTTTGGGATTGGGGGTTGTTTTTTCGGCACTGAGTGCTTATTTGTGTATCCGTGTTTTTATTAGTTTATTGGATCGTATTGGCATGTTGCCATTTGTGATTTATCGTGTTGGATTGGGAATAGCGTTGTTATTATGGGTGGTGTAAAATATGAAAATTGATTTTTCATCCCGTTTAGGTTTAAAAAAATTGTGGGTGGGTATAGGTTGGTTGCTGGTGATAGCAGTGATAGTATTATCTTTAATACCGTCACCTCCTTTGATGATGCAAACCATAGATTATGGGGATAAAATTGGACATCTTATTGCTTATTTTGTGTTAATGGGATGGTTTGCCCTGGTTTATCATATGCCCCGGCAGCGTTTTTGGTATATGATCGGATTTTTATTGTTAGGAGGGGTGCTGGAAATTTTGCAAGGATTGAGTGGAATACGGCATGCTGATTGGATGGATATAGTCGCTAATAGTATTGGGGTACTGTTGGCTTGGCAGTTAACAAAGTACAACGGATTATGGAAATAAGGTAACTATTCACAACCATAAAAGTGCCATTAGAAATAAAACTTTAATAACTTGCAAATTTTTCAAGCCAAACCTGCCAGGTTTAAAAAACCTCGCAGGTTTAGTTTTCGAGGTTTTATCAAATTTTCATTCCTAAGCATTTTCAAAGGGGCAGAAATACCCTTATTTTCAAAAACAAATACCTATTTCAACCGTTCAATTCCCAGCAATTTGAGAATATACTTCTCAAACATTGGTTCCGATGAACCTTTTTTCATTTTACCCAGAAAATATTTTTCAAAAGCGATTTTTGCTGCGTGTACCCATTTACCGGTTTTAAACCAAGTCAGGTTGCGCGGTGGAATCTGTGGCATCGCTACAAATGCGGCACCTGTATCCCCAAAATCTGCTAAACAGATCGCATTCCAAGTGCCTTTTTCAGTCGGTTCTTTGCCATTAACTTCATTAGCAATGTTATGCACAATGGCAGTTACCATCGATTCGATCATATAACCTGTTTTTGGGGTACCCGTGGGAACCGGCGTTGCCTCTACAGGTGGAATAGCAATACATACTCCTGCTGCATAAATGTTCTTGTGAGTGGGGTTACGTTGATATTCGTCAACTTTTACAAATCCGCGCGGATTACATAATTCTGTCACATTGGCAACGGCATCAACGCCCTTAAATGCCGGTAGCATCATGGAATAGTTAAAAGGCACCTCATGTTGTTTGATGACTTCAGCTTCGTTGTTGTGTTCATCGACAAACATTTTGCCATTTTCAACTTTGATGACTTTTGCATTGGTAATCCACTTGATATGGCGTTGACGCATTGCCGATTCCATCATGCCCTTAGAATCGCCTACCCCTCCTAATCCCAAATGACCGATATAAGGTTCACTCGTAATATAAGTCATTGGTACTTTATCACGACGTTTTGCCTGACGCAAAGCCGTTTCAACAATCATGGAATACTCATAAGCGGGACCAAAACAACTGGCTCCCTGAGCGGCTCCCATAACGACAGGACCTGGATTATCCAGCAATTCTTGATATCCTCCATACGCCTTTTCGGCATGAGCCAGGGTACAAATCGAATGTGTAAAACCTGCTGGTCCTAAACCTTCAACCTCTTCAAAAGCTAATTTGGGTCCCGTGGCAATAATAAGGTAATCGTATCCAACCGTTTCCCCATTCGCTAACGTTAAGCGATTTTTATTGGGTTCAATTTGGGTAACTGCCTGAGCGATAAAATTAATTTTATTGCTTTTGAGTGCTGGCTCGATGGGAATAGTAATGTCTTCATGTTTGCGCCAACCAACACCTACCCACGGATTGGAGGGAACAAATTGAAAATATTCTGAGGCGTTGATAACTGTCACCTCATGCTGTTTCCCCACTTCATTCCTCATTTCATAAGCAGCCGGCATACCTCCAAGCCCTGCCCCCAATATGACGATATGTGCCATTTTAACACCTCCATTAATACTAACAATCAGTTGGTTTAAGTCAATTTTATTTTTTATTGTATCAAAGTTTATTTAATCACACTATCACTATAATACAAATACAGAAATTATATTTTTTCCAAAAATCGAATTTCTAAAATCTCAATTATTATATCAACCAAATATTTATGTTGCTAAAATCATAGAAATCACTGACAACTGATAACCATGTTTGAACGTTTAAAAGAAGATATTGCTTGCGTGTTTGAGCGCGATCCGGCAGCGCGTACTACTTTTGAAATTTTAACGAATTATCCCGGATTACATGCCATCTTATGGCACCGCCTTTATCATCGTTTATGGCAAGCTAATTGGTTTTGGTTAGCCCGTACCTTATCTACTTTGGCGCGTTGGTTGACCGGCATAGAAATCCATCCAGGAGCTACTATTGGTCGTCGTTTTTTTATTGATCACGGTATGGGTATTGTCATTGGTGAAACTTCATGCATTGGTAATGATTGTACCCTTTATCATGGTGTCACCTTAGGGGGTACTTCCTGGCAAAAAGGTAAACGTCATCCTACCCTGGGTAATGATGTCATTGTGGGAGCTGGGGCTAAAGTATTGGGACCCATTACCATCGGAAATGGCGTTCGTATTGGTTCAAATGCCGTCGTGGTTAAACCTGTAAACGATGGTGCAACGGTAGTTGGTATTCCCGGGCGAGTTATCAAAGTGGATGCCGATTATAAAGAACGTCATAAACAAGCCCTATCGCAAAAGATTTTTGATGCTTATGGGCATCCCCACGATATATCTGATATTGATCCGACACAATATGCTATTAATAATATGCTTGACGATATTCATAAGATAGATAAGAAAATGCAATCTATTTGTCAAACATTAAAAGAAATAACCGGTGATAATTTGCCGCCGGAATTAGATTCTTGTCAAATTCGCCCTAAGAAAGTACAACGGATTTAGGAAAAGAAATCCGATTTTTTTGAAAAATCGGATTTTTACTGACTATTTTCTTGAAGAAATCATATTTTTAGGAAAGTTAATGCAATTCACCACTCTTGAACAATGGCTCAATTGGCAAACCTCGCTACATCCCCATGCAATAGTATTAGGGCTTAATCGTGTTAGCACCGTTGCCCAACGTCTCAATTTATTATCGCCCCCTTTTCCTATTATCAGCGTCGCGGGAACAAATGGTAAAGGTTCCAGTGTTGCCCTACTTGATGCTATATTATCCGCCGCCGGTTATCATATCGGGCGTTATACCTCCCCTCATTTATTACGTTATAATGAACGTATTTGTATTGGCGGTGTTGAAGCGAGTGAGGCACAAATTTGTCAAGCCTTTGAATTAATTGAAGAAGTTCGTGATGAGATTGCTCTGACATTTTTTGAATTTGGTACTTTGGCGGCTATGTTAATATTTCAGCACCATGAAGTTGATTTAGCAATACTTGAAGTCGGCTTAGGAGGGCGATTGGATGCCGTGAATATTTTTGAGCCCGATATTGCCCTCGTGACGGCAATAGATATCGATCATACTGATTGGTTAGGGCATGATAGGGAAAGCATTGGCTTTGAAAAAGCCGGGATATTTCGAGCACAACGCCCTGCAGTTTGCTCTGATATTCATCCACCGCAAAGTTTGATTAAACACGCTGCGCAGTTGGAAGTACCATTATATTATTTAAATCGTGATTTTACTTATCATAATAATAATGATAACACTTGGATTTGGCAACTTGTTGAAATTGAAAAACCGAGTTTTTTTAAAAAACTTTGTGAATTACCTTTACCTAATTTGCCCGGTGATTTTCAATTGCAAAATGCGGCGGGGGTATTAATGGTATTGGCGTTATTCCATTCGGTATTAAAAAATTTTTTCATACCCGAATCGGCGATACACCAAGGGCTAGTGAATATTAATTTACCCGGTCGTTTTCAAGTATTACCAGGGCGCGTGACTTGTATATTGGAGGTTGCACATAATCCTTTAGGTGCCAAAGTCTTAAACGATTTACTTCATCAACACCCCTGTCAGGGATATACTCATGCTATCGTTGGGATGCTTAATGATAAGGATATTGCCGCTGTTTTAAAGGTGATGCTCGATAGCATTGATTTTTGGCATATTGCCCCCTTAAAAACGACACGTAGTGCTACCCCAGTTTGCCTATTTAATCACTTGAAAACAATTGGTATCACTGATAATATTATTTTTCATGCTTCTATAATAAAGGCTTATCAATATTTGCTTACCCATGCACCCGATGGTGATAGAATAGTGGTTTTTGGTTCATTCTATACGGTGGCTGAGGTTTTATGTGATAGGGATTGCCTTTGAACGGGAGTGAAAAATACGATTTTTACCCAACACCACGGAAATTTTATAAATGTCACCTTCCTACCATTATTCTTATACTAAAGCTAAACTAATCGGTGCGTTGCTCAAACTTGAGCCTTTTACCATTTTTTCTGAGTTAACTTTAAGGATTGATGGCAAAAATTATATGCCTGACATTTGCGTATACCCAAAACATGAAGTTGATCTATCATTAGCCGATAGCGAAGAAATAACAGACATGCCGGTTTTAGCGATTGAAATACTTTCTCAAACTCAGACGATAGAAGAAATATTGGATCGCTTTTTTATGTATTTTGCCGGTGTCATAAAATCTTGTTGGTTGGTTGTTCCAATAGCAGGGGCAGTGATTGTTTATACATCTCCTGAGAAAGCACAGCGCTTTAATACCGGGGAAATTTTTGACAAGCAACTGGATATACGAATCCACATTGAAGAAATTTTTTAGTAATTTAGAATGTTGGCAGACTTGGAAAAAAATGTAGCGACAAGTAATCTAGCAGCCGCTACTCAACGGAGGGAGATGGTGGCTATGGGTGGACTTGAACCACCGACCTCAGCGTTATGAGTGCCGCGCTCTAGACCAGCTGAGCTACATAGCCAAAACAATAAATTTTATTCTTAGACATTGTAAAGACTTTTTCAAAAATTGTCAAGTAAAAATTTAATTTTTTTGAATTAATTTTATAAGATGATGATTATTAAGCTATTTTAAAATTTTCTGAACGTTATAAGAAATCCGATTTTTTTAAAAATCGGATTTTTTGGAAAAAATAGTATTTTTACCAAGTATCAGGTTTTTTCAAACCTACCCATTTTCTTCAATAATTTCATAATCATGAGTGATTTGAGCCGTTTTACCTAACATAGCGGAAACGGAACAATATTTTTCCAAAGATAAATCAACCGCCTGTTTAACATGCGCATCCTTTAAATTGCAACCTTTAATTATAAAGTGTATAAAAATTTTAGTAAAAACCTTGGGATAATTATCACTACGTTCTGCTTCAATTTCTATAACGCAATTAGTCACTTGCAGCCGCTTTTTTTTCAGGATACTCAAAACATCCATAGCACTACAACCACCTAGCCCCATTAATAGCATTTCCATGGGGCGAACACCTAAATTACGCCCCCCTATTTCAGGCGCACCGTCTATTACTACCCCATGCCCACTATCTGCTTCCCCAATAAGGCATGCATTTTCTACCCATTTGATACGCGCTTTCATCAGTTATCAGTTTCATCTGTCGGTTTAGAATTTTTTCAATTATTTGAATTAAGACTTTAATAAGCATATTTTATCAAACAACCATAAGATTGTGTTTCCTGGTGATGAATAGGTTTACCAGCGAGTGATTCTTTTAAAGCAGCTTGTATATAGTTGATAAATTTTGACTGCACTACTGGAAAACCATTATCAATAGCCGATTCATTTATGTTAACTAAAATTAACAAACATTAACAATAGCACCCATAAGGGTGGGGGAATCTCCCAAAGACCTTTGATATGATTCAAAGATCGCGGATAACAACCCAAGTTGACTTGGTTCTCGCCAATTTT
>QNES01000097.1 GCA_003645255.1 Gammaproteobacteria bacterium | reverse complement strand
GATATAACGGCCCTTTTTGACCTTTTCGGTGCAAACGGCTACTAATGCTTCACGCATGACGGTGTAATGCTTATCTGGATCGCATGGACCGGTTGTGTTAAATTCGCGCATGTTATTTTTCCTATTTTTTAGTTTTTGGAAATCCAAACCATGTAGGGTGGATAAGCTTCGCTAAATCCACCTTTTTTATAATTTTGGTGTATGACGTTTTCACTTAGACACCCTACATTAAATATACGTTAAATCAAGTACTTAAAATTATCCAGAACACCTATGAAACTTACTTATTCTAATCTTGGTTTCCGCTCCCAAAGAAACGGCATTTCCATAAGAATGCAGTATCCTGTAAAATAATAGGGCACTTGACGTGATACTACGTTACACTACATACGTTGCCATTCTGTGACATTAAATCAATAAATTGATCAAATAAGGGCGCAACATCATGAGGTCCTGGACTCGCTTCTGGATGCCCTTGGAAACTAAAAGCCGGTTTATCGGTGTGCCGTATGCCTTGCAATGAGCCATCAAATAAGGAACGATGGGTTGGTTGCAAGGTAGGTGGTAAACTGGCTTCATCAAGCGCAAAACCATGATTTTGGCTGGTAATCATTACGCGTCCGGAGGCAATATCTTGTACTGGATGATTCGCACCGTGATGACCGAATTTCATTTTAACCGTTTTGGCACCGCTGGCTAATCCCAATAATTGATGCCCTAAGCAAATACCAAAAACAGGTATTTCTGCTTCAACAATTTCTTTAATGGCTTCAATCGCATAATCACAAGGTTCTGGATCACCAGGACCATTAGATAAAAACACGCCATGCGGTTTTTGTTTAAGCACCTCATTAGCGGGCGTTTGTGCTGATACCACCGTGACGCGACAGCCTCGTTCAACCAGTAATCGCAAAATATTATGTTTCACCCCAAAATCGTAGGCGATGACATGCCATTGTGGTGAAAATGAGGGCTTAACGGGTGATGATATTGACCAGGCACCGGTTTCCCACTCATAAGATTGCGTTGTAGAAACTGTTTTAGCTAAATCCATACCTTGTAAACCAGGAAAATCTTTAGCCGCTTGGATCGCAGATTCTTTGTCTATCACTTCACCCGCCACCAGGCAAGCATTTTGGGCACCCTTTTCACGTAAAATCCGCGTTAAACGGCGAGTATCAATACCGGCAATACTAACAACTTGTTGGCGGCGCAAGTAATTATCTAAAGGCTCTTCCGCCCGCCAATTACTTTCTAACAGGGGAAGATCACGAATAACCAAACCGGCGGCAAAGACGCGCCGTGATTCTTCATCCTCAGTATTCACCCCGACATTACCAATATGGGGATAAGTTAAGGTTACAATTTGTTGGCAATAAGAAGGATCAGTTAAGATTTCTTGATAACCCGTCATGGCGGTATTAAATACGATTTCACCAACGCTTTGTCCCGCGATGCCAATCGACTCGCCATAAAATAAACTACCATCTGCTAGGGCTAATAGGGCTGTATGTCTCATTTCAGTTAATCAGTTATCAGTTATCGGTTAATATTTATTTTAGGTAATTACTCAGGGCTTGAACAAGGGATTGCCCTACAACAATATATTTTTACTATGCTATAATATTTAATCATACCCCTTTTTAAGGAGAAATAATATGTTAATACTTTCTAAAAAAGCCGGCTTAACCAATCTGAGCCTGTTGATGGGAGTCATTTTAAATTTGCTATGGTTACCATTAGCATCGGCTGGAACAGATTGTACAATTCAGTTTGATATTCCACAAGCTGAATGTGAAGCTTTGCTGGCACTTTATGACAACACTAACGGTGAAGCGTGGACAGATAGCCCGGATAATTTATGGAATGCGACAGATGCACCGTGTGAATGGGAAGGAATTACCTGTATTGATGGACGTATTACAGGCATTGAGCGGATTAACAAAAAGCTGGTTGGAAGACTTCCCGATTTAAGTGTACTAACCGGTTTGCAAACGTTGATTCTTGCAGGCAATCAACTCAGTGGTCCGATACCCAATTTAGATAACCTGAGCGATTTGCAAAAGCTCTCTCTGGAAAATAATCAACTCAGTGGACCTATTCCTGATTTTAACGAATTAAGCCAGTCAAAGCTGATAAAAGTACAAAACGTTCAAGTAGGTGATCCTAATAATCAGGAATTGTTAATGAATTTGGATTACAATAAATTAATAAGGCAAAATACGGGCTTGATTGATCTGCTTATTTCAAATACCCAAACAGTAGCACCTACTAATATAGTGGCAACCGTTTTATCAGCTTCCGAGGTTAAGGTGGAATGGATGCCTATTTCTTACAAAGCCGATGGTGGTTATTATCAAGTTAAATATGCGACTAGCCAGGGTGGCTCTTATACATCAGCCGAAACAACGACTTCTGATAAAACCGCAACCAGCTATGTCGTCGAAAATTTATCATCGAATACCACCTACTATTTTGTTGTGGAAACTTACACGCCTGCCCATGGTGAACAACTAAATACTTTAACCAGTGAGTTAAGTGTAGAAGTTTCAGCCACCTTGCACCAATCATTGCTAGCAGGCTATTCTTCCGTTCCTGCACCCAATAGCTCACTGGATTTTGGCAATAACGAACTGGGTAATCCAAGTAGTACCAATAGTTTGATAATCTTAGAAGTTGGAGAAGATACTCTTGAGGTATCTGACAGTCAAATCAGCGGCGATCATGCCAGTGATTTTCAAATCATCAGCGGTGTAGCCCCGTTTTCAATAGTCGATAACGGTTCTGAACAGACGTTGTTGGTGCAATGTACCCCCAGTGAGGTAGGATTGCGTACCGCCATTTTAACTTTAACGACTAATGATCCAAATTATTCTAGTGTCACCTATTCATTAAGTTGCACAGGTGAAAAGGGCGAACCAGCTTATGATTCAGTTCCCACGCCTGGGAGTCGTTTCAGATTAAAAGTCAACGATGAACTAGGGAATCCTACTTCCAGCCTTCTAACAGTGCTTGAAGTCGGTGCTGACACGCTTGAAATTTTGTCTAGCACACTCAGTGGTGCTCATGCCAGTGATTTTAGTTTAAGTGGGGGCGCACCCTTTTCGATACAGGATAATGGTTCTCCTCATAATTTATTCATACAATGTCTGCCGGTTAGTGAAGTTAGCGGTGAGCTAACAGCAACTTTAACCTTGACAACTAATGATCCAGAACGCCCCACCGTGACTTATTCCTTGATTTGCGTTCAAAGCATTGAGGTGCCTATTATTACAGGCAAAATTCAGGCTCATGGGGAAATTAATAGCAATCTCAGCATAGACATGCCTGAACGTTTCAAATTGATTGCGAGCATACAACCGGCGACGCGACATCTTGAGCAGCCTGTTGATATTATTGTAACTTATCATTGGACACCTCCTATTAGCAACACGTCGCTGACGATCCCCGTGATATTTGCCAAAAATACCCCTTTACAAGCAATGGAAATGACTTTTTTTGAAGGAACTCTTATTGGTTTGCCCGGTATTTTTAAACTGGATTTAGGCTACCGATTGCTCGAAAATGGTGAGTTATATTCTACTGAGATAATTCAGCTTAATGTTAATATTAACCGCAAACCAACTGATATTCTATTGGAAGGTGATACAGTGGCAGAAAACAGCCCACCTGACACGTTCATTGGTATTTTTAGTACCCTGGATGAGGATCAGGATGACTTGTTTATTTATGGCTTAATTGAAAACCCTGATCAACATTTTAAAATAATAGGCAATGAATTACGAGTCAGTCATGCTGTGAGCTTGGATTTTGAAAGTCAATCGCAATATGAAATTAAGGTGCGTAGTGTCGATGCGACTGGGGATTATCTTGATAAAAGTTTTACCATTCAGCTAACGAATGAAAAATTTGATATTTCCTTTACTTCTCAAAAGGTCCCGGAACAAAGTGCGGAAAATACGATTGTCGGTCGATTGGTCAGCAATGAGCCAGGCAATTATCAGTATAAATTGCTTGATGATGCTGACAGTCGTTTTTGGCTGGATAACGATCTATTGCGTGTTGCAAGAGGCGAGTTGTTAGATTTTGAAACGCAATCCTACCATGATATCACCGTGCAGGTTATTGAAACGACACCCAACACAGTCAGTATTGCGAATAATGGGGAAGATACGGAAGAAAATGCGATAGAAAAAACATTTCGCATAGACATTGTTAATCTGTTAGATATGTCTCTGCTCGGTGAAGTGCGCGATGCTTTTGGTAACCTTATTGAACCGCCCATAGATGCCACTGAAGAAATTCAAGTCAGTGTGCAATTAATTCCCGATAGTGAACATCGTGGATTAGAAGCTGATATTATTTTTCTAGCCAGTTATATCCAAGAGGGGGAAATGGTCAGTTATTATATGCTTGATAGCGATGGCTGGTATCAATGGAGTGATAAATATTTGTTGGAATTACCCATAATCAAACGCCTGACTTTGCAAGATAGCCATAACCTGCAATTGTTCCAAGGTGCATTGACAGAGTTTGCGGGTGGTGAGATAAGATTTTATGTCAGTTATCGCTTAGTCGAAACAGGCACCTATGTTTATCAACAAAAATCTGTTGATATAATGGTTAATGGTTAATTCTACGTTGTCACATTGATATTGGTGTGCAAGAAATACCCTTTTTTCAAAAATGGTATTTCTGAATATTGAAAATGTCTCTTAACCATTATTCTTAAAAATGTCAGCTATATACCCAATTCTATCAACAATATCAGCGACATGCCTGATGTAGTAATTATTTTCATCCACCGAAAGTATAGCATTTTCTAATCGAAGGAACTCCCACACCTCACCATCTGTTATGATTCCATATACCTTATCTTGTTTAAATTCTTTTAATGTCGCATACATTTCAGCTATGCACTGACCTAAACCATCAGATAGACTACTTTTTTTAACTTCTACAACTGAGATAATGGGAGAACTCAAATCAATTTCATCAAGGCTCAAGGCACCATCATATTTACCATTTAACTGATGTGGAAGATCAGGTGTCTCCTCAGGCGATAGATTGACAAGCGGTTCAAAAAATACCCCCAGGTTATAAACGGTTGCAGATTCCCATAAAACATGTGATACTAAAAGACTCCCCCTTGTCGCTTCATTATCAAACTTTGATAACCGAAGGCGTGATGACATTTTTTTGACATCTACCTGTAAAGTACTATAATCTTTGTCACTTGGCTTAAAATCCTTAAATAAATCATCATTATTTTTTAGGCGTATTTTAAAAATTTTTTCTAATTCAGAGGCTTTATAATTTCTATATTCACTAAATGACATTGTCAATTTCCAACTTTCAAGCTAAACCTGACAGGTTTTTAAAACCTGTCAAGTTTCGTTTTAGATATTATTCTACAGTCACTGCTTTTGCAGCATTCTCAATGCCTTTAGGCGCACCACGAATCTTCATAAATTTAAACATGCTGAGATCGGGGAAACTAAGGGCAATGCGGAACTTACCATGTAGCATATATGCCTTGGTTCCAGAAACCAATATTTCATAAGGCATATAAGCAGTATGTTTTGAACCCTTTGCTCCTTTGTTCAAAGTTGTCATGGCTATTCTGTCAGCACCATCATGATCACCAAGCAAACCCATACCAAATACCGTTTCGTCTTTGTCTGGAATATCAACACGATAAACCAGCTTCGTTTTGCCTTTACCGGCTTGAAGACCCGCTTCAACGACTTCTACAGCCTTTTTGTGAGTCGGGAAGGTTGCCAACTCAACAGGCTTGTCAAAGCGGGGCATTAAAGGCTTGTACTGATACTTAGCAAGCTTTTCTTTAGTTATGCCTTTTTTTGAGCCAAATGTGCCAGCATTGCCTAAGGCTTCTTCCAAAATCGTTGTAACAGCAACGAGATCCGTTGCCATGCGATATCCATTTGCCCAATAGGCAGGGTTAGTGTAGGAAACTTCATCATCTGTGATAGCAACGCGCACTGTTGCACCATAGCCACCAAACTCTGATTTAGCAGCCTCTAATTTCAGAGCCTCGCTTGTGATCACAATGACCTTAGCCCCAGGATAGGGTTCATACTCACCAACAACTTCAAAGCCTTCGGCTGCCAATTTGGCATTCACATCAGCCGGTACAACACTTGCCAAAACATAAGGTTTCAAAGTTTCATCAGCAGCCGAAACCAAACCAGCTGCACATAAAAGCCAAAACCCGGCTATGAACAATTTGAATTTCATATCTTATACATTCTCCTAAAATAGATGAATAAATTTAAAATAAAGATCATTCTACCTAAATAACTGATAGGTATTCTAGCCAATATAACGACTAGATAACAATTTCATTGATAATTATTGACATTGTACTTAATGGAGTACAACTCTCAACAACTATGAACTAGGGAGTATCAACCCTTTATCCCCTCGCCTAATGAAAGCTTGGAGTTACTTTTTAGCTTGAACCCATTTTTTTTAACGTGGAAGGCTAACCACTTTCAAGCTAATCTTTATTGTACTTTGCTTTTTTATAAATGTCAAATTTTTAAGTCAAAAGCGAAATAAATGTCAATAGTTATCAATATTTTTGTGGACTATAGTTTCTTAATTCAAGTCCAGATAGCCATTTTATTTATAGACAAACGATAGAAGCTTTAATATTTATTCAGGCAAAAATTCATCATTCATTGCTTGTTCAAAGGACCAAGGACACGACTCAGGAAATATATTTTTGGAAAATCCCGTTTCTTTAGCAGCACCTATGATAGCATATTTGTAACCACGTTCTATAGCTTTTGGCAATTTATGTTTAAGGCTAGGATTATCATTTATATGATCTGCCAACTCAGTACGTTGTTCTTCAATACTGTATCGCCAGCTATTACCTCGATACCCTGGCTGATACTGCCACTTGAGTAAATGTAGAAAAAGCACCTTCAATCGGCTTTCAAGTTCACGCTTCAGACTTTTTCCCATATCTTCAATTTCTTCTGCAATATTTTCTACATCTACTTTCGTTAGCTCGCCTCCCCTAAGCAACTCTGCTTGCTGATGAGCCCAACCATAAAAATCGGTATGATACAATCGTTCACCCACAAATAGACTCCTATAACTATTAAAAACCTGCGTTGACGAACTTACGAAACGGATACCGTAGCGGACCGAGAACTAACAGTACGACGATAACGCTTATCGCCAGCCGACAATAAACCACCCAATGCCATCAAAAATCCGCCTAACCAAATCCAGCGAATAAAGGGTTTATAATAAACACGCACACTCCATGCCCCATTATCCAAAGGCTCACCTAAAGCGATATAAATATCACGGGTAAAGCCCCAATCAATAGCCGCTTCAGTCATGGGCATTTGTTGGACACGATAAAACCGCTTTTCTGGATATAAGACCTTGATTTCCTTATCATTTTTAAATACTCTCACTACCCCGGCTTGAGCATCATAGTTAGGACCCTTTACAGTGTGTGTACCTTCAAAAATAAAGCGATATCCCCCCGCTAAAGCTAAAGGTTTGTTGGGTTCCATACGCACATCTTTTTCAACACTGAATGCATTAGATACAGTGACACCCACAACAAACACGGCTACGCCAATATGGGCAACGGTCATGCCATAAAAACTCAGTGGCAATTTTCGGCTATGACGGGCTCTATCACCCAGATTTTGTAAGCTTGTTAAAAAAATCCAAATAGCTACCGCTATCCCAGGAAAAACGGTCAATCCCGCTTTACCAATGACTAAAACGGGCAATACCAAACCCAGTATAATACTAATCAGTAAGGTGTAGCGCAAATGGATAAACAGGGTTTTCGCTTGATCACTTTTCCAACGAACTATCGGTCCAATTCCCAACAATAACATTAAAGGTGCCATAATCCAAAAGAAGACGACGGAAAAATAGGGGGGACCCACGGAAATTTTACCCATGTTTAAGGCATCTAGAAAAAGTGGATATAAAGTTCCTAATAACACCCCACCACATGCGACAACTAATAAGATATTATTTGTTAGCAATAAGGTTTCTTTTGATAGGGCATTAAAATGACCGCCTTTACCCACTGTTGGCGCACGCCAGGCATAGAGTAATAAGGAGATGCCTACAACGACTCCTAAGAACATAAGAATAAAAATCCCGCGTTCTGGATCTGTGGCAAAAGCATGTACTGAAGTTAATACGCCGGAACGAACCAAGAAAGTTCCTAATAAGCTCAATGCAAAAGCGATAATAGCTAATAGCACTGTCCAATTTTTAAATGCACTGCGTTTTTCAGTGACTGCCAGGGAATGAATTAAAGCGGTGCCAATGAGCCAGGGCATAAAAGAAGCATTTTCGACCGGATCCCAAAACCACCAGCCACCCCAGCCAAGCTCATAATAAGCCCACCAACTGCCTAAAACAATGCCTAAAGTTAAAAAAAGCCAAGCCACTAATGTCCAAGGTCTTGACCACCGTACCCAGGCACTATCCAGTTTTCCGCCTAATAGGGCAGCAATGGCAAAACTAAAAGCCACTGAAAAACCAACATAGCCCATATATAACATAGGTGGATGAATCACCAACCCTGGATCTTGCAATAATGGATTCAGATCGCGCCCATCGGCGGGAACCTGAGATAGCGACGGAAACCGATCAAATGGGTTAGAAGTGAGTAACATAAATAGCAAAAAGCCAACGCTGAGAAAACCCATAATGGCAATCACTCGCGTTGCGGTTATTTGCGGCAAACTACGACTAAAAATAACCACAGCAACGGTCCAAAAACTTAACATGACCGTCCATAACAGCATAGAGCCTTCATGTCCGCCCCAGACACTCACGATGCGATAAATATCAGGCAGGGCACTATTAGAATGACCCGCCACATAAAGTACCGAAAAGTCATTAGTAAAAAAGGCATAAGTCAGGCACCCATACGCTATGCTCATAAATACAAATTGTCCAACCGCAGCAGGACGCGCAACCGCCATCCAATTAGGAATACCCTGCGCCGCTCCAATAAGCGGGAATAGTGTTTGTACCAAAGCCAAACTCAGGGCTAAAATAAGGGCAAAATGTCCAATTTCAGGAATCATATTTCAGTTATCAGTTATCAGTTATCATTACGTATGTAGGGGCGAACATAAGTGTTCGCCCTTTATCAATTATGTTTTCATTAATCATTATTTTCAGCCGCTTTTAAGGCAGCAGCCACTTCCGGCGGCATGTAATTTTCATCGTGTTTAGCTAACACTTCATCCGCTATAAATGAACCATCTTCTTGCATCTGCCCGATTGCCACAATACCTTGCTCTTCACGAAATAAATCAGGCAAAATGCCTGTATATTGCACCTGGATAGTATGAGCATAATCAGTGACACTAAACTTCACGAGCAAGCTATCAGAAGCGCGTTCTACACTCCCTTTATTCACCATGCCACCAACACGAATGCTCCTACCTGTCGGCGCTTCTCCCGCCACAACTTGAGTTGGGCTGAAAAAATACAGCATGTTTTGACTAAAAGCAGTCAAAGCTAATGTGACGGTAATACCAATGCCAGACATTATTAATAACATAATACTCAGGCGTTTTTTATGCTTTTTACTGATTCTTATCACGTTCTTTTCTCCGCAATTTACGAGCTAAGGTACGCAAGAGTGCGCGTTCTTGATTAAAAGGAATTATGATATTAGCAACGAGAACAACTAGGGCTAAACCATAGCTTGTCCAAATATAAAAAGCATATTTGCCCATTTGGAAAAATTCATTCATATATCGAACCCAAAAATTTAGCGTGTTAGAAATACGATCTTTCAAAAAAATCGTATTTCTTTTTATTAAAGCCTGAGCTGTTACAATTTATAGAGTATAATGGATTTTATTAAAAAATCAATATGACTAAGAAATTTAATAAATGAACCCATTTCCCATTCCCTTCAGTATATATTAGAATGAACTGAACACAATTAAATGCCGCTGCGCCTCTAACTGTGGAATTTGTAGGGGGAAACTGTCAAAATGGATTGGCAATGGGCTCATCTGGGCAATTTCTGTTTCAGGATAAGTTCCCTTCATAGCTAATAAGCATCCATTTATCGCGCATAACTGTATACATTGTGTGTAAAAAAGCGGCAAACTCGCGTAAGCCCTTGAAATAACAGTATTAAATTTTTCATCGGGCTGAAACTTTTCAACGCGAGAGCAGATGGCAAAGGCATTTTTGAGTTCTAATT
Organism: Gammaproteobacteria bacterium; assembly: GCA_003645255.1. Taxonomy (GTDB): domain Bacteria; phylum Pseudomonadota; class Gammaproteobacteria; order Beggiatoales; family Beggiatoaceae; genus QNES01. The sequence goes on along the minus strand of QNES01000097.1, from coordinate 5,524 downwards.
CAATAATGGCTTGCCTGACAAAGCGAATTTTTTTTGCGCTGCTATCTAATAAAAAACATTGCAAATTTGGACGTGCGATGGCTAATAATAAACCTGGTAAGCCCGCGCCCGTACCCACATCTAAAATCCGAGTTCCACAAACATAAGGTAATACCGCTAAACTATCTAAAACATGTTTAGGTATCATTTGGGCTTTATCGCGTACTGCCGTTAAATTATAAACCCGATTCCATTTGGCTAAGAGTTCGAGATAATTTAATAATTGTGTTTGGGTAGAGGCAGGCAGATCGATTTTTAAATCTTGTAAGCCCTGATTGAGTTGATTTATTAGTATCACAACTTTGAAATATTCTGTTATTTATTCAAGTGATTTTGTAGGGGCGAACCTGCGTGTTCGCCCTTCAATACTACCTAACTTTTTTCTAATTGCTGAATCAATGGCTTAATTTCTTTTTCCCAAAGCTCGACAGTCAATTGCCCAGTGTGCTTATAACGAACAATACCCTGTTTATCAATAATAAAGGTTTCCGGGGTACCGGTGACACCCCAATCCATGCCAACGTGTCCATTTTCATCAAAAGCATTAGCGATGTATGGATTACCAGCACGCACTAACACATTTTTCGCATCCGCCACAGTATCCTTATAAGCCAGTCCATAGATGTTATAGCCTTTTTTCGCCATATACATTAATAAACGATGTTCATAACGGCAAGTTTCACACCAGGATGCCCACACATTTAATAGCGAAACTTTACCCATAAAATCCTGATGACTCACTGTTTGGCTGCTATCACTAAGCTTAGGTAAAGTAAAGGCAGGAGCTGGTTTATCAAGGCGAGTCGAGCCTATATCACGCGGATTTAAGCTTAAACCTGCATATAAAAAACCAGCTAACACGAAAAATATTCCCAAAGGGAGTAAATAGCGTAACATAACAACTTTCCTTTTATTTTAAAAACCCAGTTTTTTCAAAAAATTGGGTTTATTTCTACTGTATTAATCATTAATCAATGCATCTTGTGCATGAATATCACCTTGTTCCGCTGCTTTGCGGTACCATTTTTTAGCCTCCATTAAATCTTTAGGAACCCCTTGTCCCTTTTTATACAGCACCGCCAAATTATATTGAGCGTCAACATGACCCTGCTCGGCAGCTTTACGATACCACTGTGCGGCTTCCGTAAAATCTTGAGATACACCATTGCCTTCATAATACAATAGCCCTAGATTATTTTGCGCCTTGACATATCCCTGCGCAGCGGCTTGACTAAACCATAAATGAGCATCACTAAAGGATTTGGGAAGCCCTTCACCATCATAATACATTAAACCTAACTGAAACTGTGCTGGAGCCAGCCCTTGTTCTGCCGCCTTGTTATACCATTTGGCAGCTTCATCAACATCTTGGGAAATGCCCTCGCCATTTTGGTACATTTTTCCCAGATTGAATTGGGCATTGGCATCGCCCTGCCCTGCTGCTTTACGATACCACTTGCTTGCCAGAGCAAAATCTTGCTTGATGTCGGTACCCTTATAGTAAATATCCGCAAACTGGAATTGTGCCTGGGCATGTCCTTGTTTTGCAGCCTGGTAGAACCAATGAATCGCTTCATCAATATCTTGGCTGATACCATCACCTTGATGATACATCAAACCGAGATTAAATTGTGTTTGAACTTCACCTTGCACTGCGGCTTTGCGATACCATCGTATTGCTTCTTTAATATTTTGAGTCACCCCCTTGCCTTCATAGTACATTTTGCCGACACTGACTTGTGCTGGCATGTTTCCTTGCTCTGCGGCTTGCTGATACCACAATATGGCTTTATGCGAATCTTGACTCACACCGAAGCCATTATCATACAACTTCCCAAGCTGATATTGTGCCTGGGCATGATCCTGTTTCGCCGCTTTTTCAAAGGATTGGGCTGCTTTTTCAAAGTCTTGACTATTGTAATAAGTCATGCCTTGCTCAAAATGGCTATCAACATTGTCACAATGACCATAGTGTATACACCATAAATAAAATGCAGAAGCTAGGATAACAACTAATAACAGAAATTTTTTGTTAAACATTTGATTATTCCTTCGATAAACCGGTTGAATAGCATTACTACATAGATAGTATAACCTATTTTTGCTAAACTTATTTCCTAAAATCATACGATTCCAAAAAAAAGTTTGCTTTTTTTAACCAGATTATGTTTTAATGATACTCGGTATTCAAGTTTTTTTTAATAGCACCGCCACGAAGCTCAAGTTACCACCGATGGAATCGGTGGCTATTCACATTTAACCCACTTATTGCCATGCACATATTAATTGTTAAAACTTCTTCTTTAGGTGATGTTATTCACACTTTACCCGCTCTCACGGATGCAAGTAAACATTATCCGGCGTTACAATGTGATTGGCTCGTTGAAGAAGCTTTTGCAGAAATTCCCAGTTGGCATCCGGTAGTCAAGCGAGTTATTCCAGTCGCATTAAGGCGATGGCGCAAACATCTTTGGCAAACATGGCGTAATGGTGAATGGCACTCATTTATTCAAACTTTAACCCAACAACACTATGATAAAATTATTGATGCTCAAGGATTAATCAAAAGTGCATTTTTAACTTATCAAGCTTATGGTCCCCGTTGTGGCTATGATCGCCATTCAGCGCGTGAGCCTTTAGCAGCATTAGCTTATCAACAACACTATACCATTGCTAAAAATCAACATGCCGTTGAACGGGTAAGACAATTATTTGCGGCTACGCTAACCTATCCAGTGCCTAACATGTCGCCTGACTATGGAATACATTTACCGCCCCAAGTTCATTATCCTGATGAACAGCCCATAATCATCTTTTTACATGGCACTACTTGGACAACAAAACATTGGCCAACTCATTATTGGATGACATTAGCGGAACGAGTCACCACAGCCGGCTATGCAGTGCGTTTACCTTGGAGTAATAAACAAGAATATCTTCGAGCCAAGCAAATTGCTGCCATTCACCCAAATATTCATCTGATTCCTAAAAGTAATTTATATGGTATTGCGACTACCCTTATCAAAGCACGAGCGATAGTTGGCGTAGATACGGGACTCGCTCATCTAGCTGCCGCTTTAGGTGTGCCATCAGTGACTTTGTACGGAGCCACTCAACCGGCATGGACAGGTACTTATGGCTCACTACAAAAACATTTGCAAGCTGATTTTACCTGTGCCCCCTGTTTAAATAAACAATGTACTTATCAAGGCACATCCACCATCACCCCCGCATGTTATGAAGCTTTATCGGTGGAAAAAGTCTGGGAGGCATTGCAGCAATTGTGCGAACACGCAAGTTCACCTCTATAATCACATCATACACAAGTTTTGTAAATGAAAATATACCAAGTAGGCGGTGCAGTGCGTGATAAATTACTGGCTCGTCCTAGTAAAGATAAAGATTGGGTGGTAGTAGGTGCAACCCCTCATAAATTATTAGAACTGGGTTACACCCCGGTTGGGCAAGATTTTCCTGTCTTTTTGCATCCGACTACCCATGAAGAATACGCCCTGGCTCGCACCGAGCGTAAAACAAAACCAGGTTATACCGGTTTTAATGTTTATGCAGCCCCAGATGTCACTTTAGAAGAAGATTTATTGCGCCGTGATTTAACGATTAATGCGATGGCTTTGGATAGTGATGGAAAATTGATTGATCCATTTAATGGTTTAAAAGACTTGCGAGCTGGTATTTTACGGCATGTCTCGCTTGCCTTTGTAGAAGACCCTGTGCGAATATTACGCCTTGCACGATTTACAGCTCGTTTCAATTTTAGCATTGCTGAAGAAACTTTAGCATTAATGATTGAAATGGTCAACCAGGGAGAAGTTAATGCCTTAGTAGCAGAGCGAGTCTGGCAGGAAACGGTACGCGCTTTGAGCGAACCACAACCGCAAATGTTTTTTGAAGTACTACGCAGTTGCAATGCTTTAGCACGGCTTTTCCCAGAAATTGATCGCCTCTTTGGAGTGCCACAATCGGCTGAACATCATCCTGAAATTGATACAGGGAAGCATGTCATGTTATGTTTGCAACAAGCTCGCCTGATGACAAACGATACAAAAGTATTGTTTGCAGTGTTGACGCATGATTTAGGTAAAGGAACCACACCACCCGAACAATATCCAAAACATACTAATCATGAAGAACGTGCTATTGAACTCATAGAGGCTTTATGTCAACGTTACCGTGTACCAAAGCAACACTATCATTTAGCTGTGCTAGTTGCTCGCTATCACACCTATTGCCATCAAATTACCGCACTTTCACCGGAAACCGTGCTTGAAACTTTACAAAACTTAGATGCTTTCCGCCGCCCTCAACGATTTAAACAATTTTTGTTAGCAGCAGAAGCAGACTCACGCGGGCGTAGCGGTTTTGCTAATAAGCCCTATCCACAAGCTAAACAATTTCATCGCGCTTATGAGATTGCCTGTCAGGTAAAGGTTGCGGATATATTAGCAGATGGATTTCAGAAAACGGCGATTGGGGAAGAATTACATCGGCGGCGTGTGCAAGCATTGGAATTGATACGTTGCACCCACAATTGATATGGATGCAAAGTGGTAAGAATTTTAAGAATTTAGGTTTTATTCTGTTAATTCTAGAATTCTGAAAATTCTGATTCAGACAAGAGGGTAAAAAAATCAGCCAAGCTGATTAGTTACCAATATACTTTGGATAAATTATGAAAAAATTGATGATCTTGTTATCTTTATGCCTCTTTCAGCATTTGTCGCTTGCAAATGCTTCAAAGAAAGTACAGGTAGTGGTAAGTATACTTCCGCAAACCTATTTCGTTGAGCAGATTGGGGGAAACTTTGTACAAGTAATGTGCCTACTTCCCGAGGGAGGCACACCCCATTTTTATGAACCAAAACCTCAGCAAATGAAATTTTTAGACAAAGCCGATATGTACGTCCGCATCAAGGTTGACTTTGAAAATGCTTGGTGGGAGAAAATAGCTGCCACCCATTCTGACATGCTGATAGTTGATTCGACTCAGGGCATTGAATTTAATGAAAGTCAGGTACACCGTGATAATAAAACGATTTCTCATGATAAGTGGGATCCTCATATCTGGCTATCACCGCGATTGGTCAAAATTCAGGCAGAACATATTTACCAAGGGCTTATCATAGTCGATCCTGAACATCGGAACATCTACAAGGCAAATAAAGAGGCCTTTGTTCAGTCTCTTGACATGCTGGACAACGATATTAGGGCGAAGCTTGCCAATGTGAACCCTCGTCATTTTATGGTTTTTCACCCGGTTTGGTCATATTTTGCTAAAGATTACAATTTAGAGCAAATTCCCATTGAAATTGAAGGAAAAAAACCAAGTGCAAAGGAAATGGTAGAATTGATGAAAATAGCTAAGAAAAAACATATTGCTGTGATTTTCATTCAACCACAAGCCAACCGACGGACCGCCGACATCATTGCTAAACAGATCGGGGCAAAGGTGAAAATTCTCGATCCG
>QNES01000096.1 GCA_003645255.1 Gammaproteobacteria bacterium | reverse complement strand
GTTTTGTTTTAACCTGGCAGGTCTGGTTTTAAAGCGATGGTATTTCTAATGGTTTACCTTATATAGAGGGCAATTCTTAGGTTGCCCTGACAACTAATGTTTTCCATTCCTGAACTTTTTACAAAATATTTTTTTCGATTGGCTATCCATTTTATCGCAAATAAAAATTAAGTCAAACAATTTTTGCGTAATTTTTACTTTTTGATGAAATAAATACCTATCTTCACAAAGGTTTAATTGCTATAAAATGGTTATTTATATAGGATAACAAACTACTTATCATTTTAATTAGGACTTAAATAGACCGATGAAAAATAATGAGCCATACCGCCTACCAAGTTGAGCTGTGATTAAAATACACTTGCCCTTGCTACACCTAAACTTAAAACCAAAAAAATTTTTAGCAATCAGTTATCAGTTATCTGCTTATACTTAGTAGTCAAGAAATACCATTTTTTCAAAAAAGTGTATTTCTAAAATTAATCTATATTACCCTAAGAAATCTCAGCAACCACATCATCCATTCCTTTTTCCTTCAACTGCAACAATAAACTATCGAGCTTTGCTTGGAGTTGCTCCTTCTCTTGCCTTTCTTGCTCATTTTCCTTTTTCAGCCTAGCTACTTCATTAATATAAGTATTCTCCAACAAAGTCGCCTCAAAACGATTATGATATAATAAATAATTATCCTCATTCTCAGAAAACCTATCTAAAGTCTCCATAGCTTGCCTCATTTCGTCAGTACAAAGCACTTCTGGTGGCTCATCAACATCCACATTTTTACCTTCCTTAAACAAATAAATCCACCGCTCCTTTTCCGTTTCTATCTGCTGTGGTTGCCATTTTGGTAGTTGGAGTAAATGAATTTCTATATCCTTATTCAGAACCAACTTATTCTTTTTGTTATACAATACTTTTTCAAAATTTGTAAATACCCTAGTAAAGTACAAATTTTTTAACTCTTTGTAAATGAAGACATTTTTTAGCCCCCTAGTGTGGACTAGGGTAAATTCATTTTTTGACGATTTTGGTTCATTTTTTGCATGAAAGCCATTTTTTATGCCCTGAGTTTTACCCCATTTTTGGATGAACAGGGTATAATTAACCTTTAATTTATTTTGAATTGGAGAACCAAATGAGTACGAAAAAACTGATTCGCTTTGATTGGGCGATTTACGGGATAAAGCGAATTTTGATATTTTGGAGGGCTTTCTAAGTGCGGTGCTTCAAAAAGAAGTTTCTATTATTGAGATACTTGAAAGCGAATCCAATGTACCGGAAATGGAACATAAACTGAATCGGGTTGATATTCTTGTCCAAGATCAACAAAAGCAATATGTGATTATCGAAATCCAAAATGGCCATGTCACCGCTTATTTGGAACGCATTCTGTTTAGGGTTACGACAAGGGCGAGAAGAAGAGCGAAAAGAAATTGCAAAAAAAATGCTTGAAGCTGGCATGGATATAGAAACCATAGCCACCATGACTGATTTGAATCCAAGTAAGATAACGGGATAAACGATCAGCAAGCGTAGGGTGGGTAGTTTCACTGCACCCACCTTGCTAATTTAAATCCTTTTTTATATACAATCCTTGTAGTTCACGGTTTTAAAAAACTTGAGCATCGAGTGGAATGATTTTTATCATGATAAAACAGGAAAAATTTCGGTTCGTTCCATTTTTAAAGGAACCACAACATGTTAATAGATTTTCGTTTTGAATATTGGATAGAAGATGGTTGGTATGTGGGACATCTTAAAGATGTACCAGGTGTTTTTAGTCAAGGTGAAACCCTCAAAGAATTAGAAGAAAATATTAAAGACGCTTACTATATGATGAAAGATAGTGATAAAACCGATTATCGTCAACTCAACTCTCACATAACAAAAATAGGTATTGAAGTGTGAAACGAGGAAACTTTATCCGAGAATTGGTTAATGCAGGTTGTTATCTAAAACGACATGGTGGCAGACATGACATCTATGCCAATCTACATAATGGCAAACAAGCCCCAGTTCCCCGTCATCCCGAAATTAAAGAGATGTTGGTAAAAAAGATAAAAAAGCAATTGGGTATTTAGTTACGTTAGTTAGTACAATGGATTAGCAAGCGTAGGGTCACTGCCATTAAGTTAAGGAATTTTATTGGAATCCAAAGCTTAACTTAATGGCATTGAAGCGTATGGTGGGTAGTTTCACTGCACCCACCTTTCTATATTATCAAACAATGGTGGGTTTCGCTACAGCGAAGCCTACCCTACGCTTCAAAGCCATTAAGTTAAGGAACTATTTGATTGTGCTATATTTTTTTTAAAAACGCATGCCATATTTTTTATCCAGTCGTTGTTATTATAGCGTTTTTCGTTTGGGTGAGATACAGGGCAACCATTCAGTCTTGCCCCTACAAAAGATGTACTTTTAATTTTTCTTCTAAATAGTTCATAATGCTATAGCACACCGAACGACAACCTTGCCCTGACAGGGCTGATATTTCAAACACGCGCCCTTGCCAATCCAATTGATCAATAATCGCTTGACAATGCTGTTTTTGCTCGTTGGCTGGTAACAAATCAAGTTTATTTAATACTAACCAACGTTCCCGCATAGCTAATTCGGGATTATATTTTTCAAGCTCCTGTATAATGCCCAGGGCATCCTGTACAGGATCACTTTCTAGCGGCGCAATATCGACTAAATGCAATAATAAACGAGTGCGTGATAAGTGCTTTAAAAATTGTATCCCTAAACCAGCACCTTCCGCCGCGCCTTCAATTAAACCAGGAATATCGGCAATCACAAAATTGCGATCAATTTCGATAGAAACGACACCCAAATTAGGATGCAAAGTCGTAAAAGGATAATCAGCCACTTTAGGGCGAGCAGCAGAAACAGCCCGAATTAAAGTTGATTTACCGGCGTTGGGTAAACCCAATAAACCAACATCTGCTAAAACTTGCAATTCTAAACGTAAATTACGATCTTCACCAGGGGTACCATTGGTTATGCGGCGCGGTGCGCGATTAGTACTGCTTTTAAAATGAACATTACCTAAACCATGTTGCCCCCCTTTTGCAACGAGCAATGTCTGATCTGGTTTAATCAAATCTCCTAAAAATTCTTCCGTGTCGACATCATAAACCAGTGTACCCACCGGCACCTTTATATATAAATCGGGACCATTTTTGCCGGTACATACGCTACCTTTACCAGATTCACCGGGTTTGGTACGAAATAGACGGCTATAACGGAAATCAATCAAAGTATTTAAATCCGCGTTAGCTCGTAGATAAACACTGCCTCCATTACCGCCATCGCCCCCATTGGGTCCTCCAAAAGGAATATATTTTTCGCGTCGAAAACTCGCACAGCCATCTCCGCCTTTACCGGCAACTACTTTAATTGTCGCTTCATCAACAAATTTCATCTGAATTGGGAATTTTGAATTTTGAATTCTGAATTGGAAATTCTGAATTTGGAAAATTTAAAAACCAAGTTTCTTGAAGAAACTTGGTTTATCATCACAACAATTATTTACGATGCCAGAGCTACCATTTCAGGTATCGGAATGGGAAGAATGCTAATCATTCTACGTTTTTTAGGACCCTTTACATCAAATTTGACTTCACCATCCACCTTAGCATATAGTGTGTCGTCATTGCCTCTACCGACATTCAAACCAGGATGGAATTGGGTCCCCCGTTGACGAACTAAAATATTGCCCGCCAATACCTTCTGCCCACCATAACGTTTTACACCTAAACGTTTCGATTGTGAATCACGTCCATTGCGGCTACTACCGCCAGCTTTTTTATGTGCCATATTATAATTACCTCGTTTTATCTACAGATGGTGTTGCTTCATCAGTTGGTTGAACTGAAGCTACGCTAGTTGGAAGGCTTATTTCAACCGGTTGACTTTCAATGTCAGACGACGTTGCCTCAACATTTTGTATTTCAACCGGTGTTTCAACCTCGGCTTCTTCAACCGGTGTTTCAATGCCATCTGCCATAATACCGGTGATTTTAACATCGGTAAAATATTGGCGATGCCCCATCTGTTTACGATGATGTTTGCGGCGCTTAAATTTAATAATTTTGATTTTTTTACCGCGCCCTTGTTTTAACACCGTTGCCATGACTTTACCACCATCTACAAGCGGTGTTCCCATTTTGATATTATCACTATCAGCCACCAACAACACGTTGTTAAAATCAATATTAGTACCTTCATCGGCAACCAATTTTTCGATTCTTAGGATATCGCCTTGCGCCACTTTGTATTGCTTACCACCTGTTTGCATTACAGCATACATAAAATTATTCGCCTTTATCAGTTATCACATTGATTATTAATCGCTGAATCAAAAGGATGAAATTTTAAAACATTTTTGAACAAAAAACAAGTGTTTTAATTTTTTTGATGATAAAATTATAGAAATTTCGGTTTAAGAGGCTTATGATAGAAATCCGATTTTTCCAAAAATCTGATTTCTTTATTCTTTAATTTTCACAGATTGAAAAACGCTCAGTATAACTTTTCACCATTCATTATTTTAATAGCATCGCCAATTTAAAAATTTAGCTCTTTCAAAAAAATACTGATTTTTTTTTGTTGACATTAAGGTATAATATATGGATTTTTGGATTAAATGGAGTAATATTAGACAAGTCATTGATTATCATAGCATTTTACCTGTTATTTCACAATTGCCGTTGCCTATAGGACAACGATTAGCACAAGTAAGAGGCTGGTTACATGGTTTAATGGATTATGATTGGCGTTCACAAGCAGTAGGGCAATACTTTGTCCATGAGGCAACACAGCAGGCGATGCAGGCTTTAATGCCAACTGCTGGAAAAAAGGTACAATTACTCAATACTCGGCGTCGTTTTATGCATAATTCTAGGGAAGAGTGGGAATCTTGTCTGTTTAGAAATCAAAAAGCGATACAGTCAATTTTTGAAAAGAGTCAGATTGAAGGACTTATGCCATTAATACAGGCGCAAAAGGAGGGAAAAGGTATCGTTTTATTAACTTGCCATTTAGATAGTTTTTGTATGGGGATTGTATTGATGGGGATGAGTGGTTTACGTATTAATGCGGTGACGACTTCTGCCCTTGAGGATCCACTGGTTGCGCCTGTGATACAAAGGTTTTTTCAGAAAAAAATTCAGGGTATGGAAATGCACATGCAGGGCGGTAAATTGATGTATCACGAGACTAATCTAAGCTATTTTTATAGGGCTTTATTAAGGGGAGAAGCTGTGGTTATCCAGGCTGATGTTCCCGCTGCGCCTAATGCAAACGCGATAAAAATGCCCTTTTTAGGAGCCAAGCGTCGTCTGTCGGCAGGCGCACAACGTATGGCTATCAAAACGAATAGTTTAGTTGCTGCTTATTTATGTCTTCACCAGGGTGTTGGTCAATATAAAGTGATTTGCACTCCTCCCAAAACGCTAGATTCCCTTTCTCCTGAACAAAGTTTAGAACCATTTTATCAATTTTTAGAAACCCATATTCGTCAATTTCCAGATCGATGGCTGGCGGCTGATTTATTTCGCCTTTATGAGAATGTTCTATGATTCCAATTTTTTTAGTAATTCATTCACCAGAAGCAACCACAAGGGATTGCCCCAGCATTGAACAAGAATTAGCCCGTGAAATGGGCGCACCGCCCCACCCCGTTCATGAAATTTCAGCCTCAATCCCTGTTCATGTTTGGGCAGAGACGCTGAATGTGACCGAAGTCGGTTTAATCTTCGACCCAGAATTTTGGTATAATTCCCAATGTTGGGAGCAATGGTTTACCGCCCTTCAGAAAGATAGCACGAATAACCTTATTAATGTTCCGCTAGGAAATCAGGATGTTTCCTGGCAAGCCGGACGTGATATTTCTCCTTATTTAACTTTACCTGGTCTTGAAACAGCGGCAACTTATCGGGGTAAAGAACGTTGGATGAGACGGCGCGGGCAAAATGTATCGACTTTCGGTGTCGCTGTCGTTCCCCTATCGTTATTAAGAACGGTGCCGGATAATATCAAAATAGGTGATTTACCAGACTATTGGATAAAGATTAGCACTGAAGTTCGCATTTTTTGTGAAGGGTGGCTTCATGCTTTTAATGTATTGCGAGAAGCGCAAGCGCGTGAAGATCTGATTGCATTGTGTCAATGGCAGGGCTTGGTTTTAGAACTGGGTTGTGCTAATGGCTTAATGGCTAAAACTTGTAAAGAGAAAGGTTATCCTGTCACTTGGCTCGGAGTTGATATGCATACCCATGCTTTGAAAAGTGCCTTGCCCTGGTTAGATTTAGCGATTCAGGCGAATATTGAAAACCCCCTTCCTTTTTCTGAAGAAACACGCTTTAATCGTATTGTCTGCGCCGATGTGTTAGAGCATGTTCCTTATCCTTGGAAACTGCTTTCGCGTCTGCGGCAATATATCAGTCATGACGGCTTTTTAGTTGCCTCCTTTCCCAATGTAGGGCATTGGTCAATTATTGATGATTTATTAGCAGGGCGTTGGGATGAAACGCCTTCGGGGATTCTCTGTGTCACTCATTTACGCTTTGGCACAAAAAAATCATGGCAAGGCTGGTTAGAAAAAAGTGGTTGGGAAGTTATTCTATGGGAAGAAGAAAAGGTGCCTTTGCCTTCCCATTGGGATAAATATAATTTTGGTAGCCAGGTTGTAGATTATGATAGCTTGGAAACATTTCGCTATCATATTTTAGCGCGATTGTGCAAGAAATACTATTTTTTGAAAAAATAGTATTTCTGATGGCATTGATATAGGATATAGCGTTTCCCGATTAGGTTGAGTACAAAAATCATATTCAACTAAGAGCCTCTTGCCAAATTATCGCCTTAGAATAAATTCTAAGGCTAAAAGCTTAAGTCGGTTAAAACCGACTAAACCAGATTGAGTAGTCCCCTTTAGGGGACTTTAGCTTTTCTGGTTTCCACGCGCCGGCGCTCATCGTTATACATAAGTCCCAAGCAACAAATGTAGGGTGGGTAGAGCGATAGCGAAACCCACCATTTTGAAGGTTCGGTGGGTTTCCACTTCGTTCCTACCCACCCTACGAAAAAACATTTAAAATCAAATACTTAAATACTTATGTATAACGATGAGCGCCGGCGCGTGGGAACCAGATAACCAGATAACCAGATATGATAACTGACAACTGATAACTTAAATGAAAATACGCACTAAGCTCTTATCGGCGGCATTAGCAATTGGCTTAATTCCCGCTCTGATTGTTGGAAGTGTTTCTTGGTTTCAAAGCCGAAATGCCTTGAAAAATCAAGCATTTAGTCACCTTGAAAGTGTACGGGAAATCAAAAAGGCACAGATTGAAAGCTTTTTTGTTGAACGCATGGTTGATCTACAAGTATTGTTAGAAATGGTGGCTAACTTGAAGCAAAATGCGGTTCAAAAGCTTCAGTCGCTGGAGGAAAACGAAAAGGCACAAATTGTAAAATTAGAAGAAATTATGACGCTTAAACTGCTTGGCGAACAAGAAGATTTTTTCGCTAAATATGTTCGTAAGTATCATTACTATGATCTTTTTCTTATTCATCCGCAAGGAAAAATTTTTTACACCGTCAAGCATGAAACTGACTATGGTACGAACCTCTTGCATGGCGAATATGCCGATTCACAATTGGGCAGTGTGTTCCAAAAAGTATTAAAAAGTAAAGCATTTGCTATGAGTGACTTTGCGCCCTATCCACCTAGTCATGACGAACCCGCCGCCTTTATTGCACAACCGCTACTTAACAACGACAAAATTGAATTGATAGTGGCTTTGCAGTTAAGCGATAAAGCAATCACCCAGATCATGCAAGAGCGTACAGGCATGGGTGAAACGGGTGAAACTTATCTCGTCGGTCAAGATAAGTTGATGCGTTCCGACTCTTATATCGATCCAATCTACCATTCGATAAAAGCCTCTTTTGCCAATCCCATTTCCGGAACGGTGGATACCGAAGCGACTCGCGCTGCTTTGTCAGGTAAAACCGGTCACAAAATCATGAGAGATTATCGCGATGTAGCAGTGCTTTCCGCTTATACCCCCCTTAATATAGGTGACATCAATTGGGCGGTCATTGCTGAAATTGATTTAGAGGAGGCTTTTAAACCCATTAGTCATCTTCAATGGCAACTTTTTATCATCGCCTTGTTAATGGGCAGATTGGTATTTACTTTAACCCGTCGCTTTACTGAACATTTGACTAAGCCCTTATTATTAATTAATCAGCATTTAAAAATACTAGCTCAGGGCAAAATGTTTGAAGATGACATTGACTATTCAAAAACCGATGAAATCGGTGAACTGGTTACTTCTACTCGCACCTTGAAAGAAGGCATCAAAAATACGATAATCCAAGCTAATGCTATCGCAGCTGGGGATTATACTCAGGAGGTAAAACTCCTTTCTGAACAAGATCAACTTGGAAAAGCATTGTCTGAAATGATTCAGCGATTGTGGAATATTGCCGCCATTTCTGAAGCAATTGCGGGCGGTGATTATAATTACGGTCGCATAGAAGTTAAAGGTCAACGAGATCGCTTGGCTCAATCAATGAACACCATGCTTGAGAATTTGTCAGAAGTGGTTTCGCAAGTCAACAAAATTTCTCATGGAGATTATACGAGTAATATTGCTCCTAAAAGTGATCAAGATATATTGGGCATTGCGCTACAAAAAATGAACCAGAGGCTGCGTGAAATGTCGGCTGAAAATGACAAGCAGAACTGGATTAAAACAGGACAGTATGAATTAAGCAAAACCATGCGGGGTGATCTAGAACTGGTTGTCTTGAGTCGAAAAACCCTTACTTTTTTGGCGAAGTACTTATCAGCACAAGTTGGCGCATTGTATCTATACAATGAAAAAAATGAAGAATTGAAACTGATTGCCACTTATGCCTTTAAAAAACGCAAAAGCCTAAACGATAGCTTCAAGATTGGTGAAGGTTTGATAGGACAAGCCGCACTTGAACGAGAAATGATCTCGATTACTGAAATCCCAGAAGATTATACCCGAATTATTTCGGCAGTGGGTGAAGCAGTGCCACGCAATGTAGTCGTTATACCTTTTATTTACGAGGAAAAACTAGAAGGTGTGATAGAATTAGGTGCTTTCCAAGCATTTCCCGATACTGCCTTGGAATTTCTACAGATGACGATGGAAAACATTGCCATTGTGATTAATTCTAGTCAATCGCGTACTAGAATGAAAGAACTATTGGAAGAAACGCAAACACAAGCCGAAGAGTTGACTGCTCAACAAGAAGAATTGAAGCAAAGCAATGAAGAATTAGCCGAACATACTCGCACTCTAAAAGCCAATGAGGAAAAACTCCAGATACAAAAAGAAAATTTGGAATCTGCCAATTTAGCCCTGAACAAAACACGACGAGAGTTGGAAAAGAAAGCGGTTGATTTTGAAAAATCTAGCCAATATAAGTCAGAATTTTTGGCAAATATGTCCCACGAGTTGCGGACACCATTAAATAGTATACTGATTCTTTCTCAACAGTTGGCAGAAAACGAAGAGGGCAATCTCACGGATATGCAGGTTGAATCCGCAAAAATTGTCTATAATAGTGGTCAAGATTTGCTGGCATTGATCAATGAAATACTTGATCTTTCCAAAGTGGAAGCAGGAAAAATGGACGTGATTATCGAAAAAATTTGGTTAAATAACATTTCCTCCATTCTCACAAGCAACTTCAAGGCACTTATAGATAAAAAAGGTTTAGTATTGCTGGTTAATCTGAGTCAAGATTTACCAGAATTTATAATGTCGGATCATCAAAGATTAAATCAGATTCTAAAAAATTTGATGTCCAATGCCATTAAATTTACCAGTCAGGGCAGTATTACCATTGATTTTCGTCCCCCTGATGCAAAAATCGATCTGTCTCGTAGTGGCTTGGAGCCGCAAAAATCCATTGCGATTTCTGTGATTGACACTGGAATTGGCATACCAAAAAACAAACAACCCGAAGTGTTTAAAGCCTTTCAACAAATTGATGGGGGTATTTCACGAAAATATGGTGGTACCGGTCTAGGATTATCTATTTCCAAGGAACTGGCAAAACTGTTAGGGGGTGAAATTCAATTGCACAGTGTGGAAGGTGAAGGCTCGACGTTTACCCTTTATATCCCAGAAATTTTAAAGGCAAGTGAAATAACAGATGAAGAGCCCGTTGTTCAAGCGAGCAAAGGTTTTGAAGAACAGGAACTGTTTTCAAAACCGCTTTCACCTTTTTCTCAAAAGAAAGATGATGATATGCCTTTACATGGCAAAAAAATACTCTTGGTTGATGATGATATGCGAAATCTCTTTGCCCTATCAAGTGTTTTACAAAAAGAGGGCATAGAAGTCTATAAAGCAGCTAATGGTAAAAAGTGTCTTGATATTTTGACTAAAACACCCACTACTGATATGGTCATTATGGATGTTATGATGCCTGTGATGGATGGTTATGAAGCGATGCAAGCTATTCGGGCACAAAAACAATTTGCTCATTTACCTATTATTGCCCTCACTGCTAAAGCGATGAAAGAAGATCGTGAAAAGAGTATTGCAGCGGGTGCCAATGATTATTTATCTAAGCCGGTTGACATTGAACAGTTGCTTTCGCTTATACGAGTGTGGCTGTATAAATAATGGTTAATGTTAGCGATAGAAATCCGATTTTTTCAAAAAATCGGATTTCTAAATTCCTAATTTCTGCAAAACAACAATATATTCTCTCGTCATGGTTTTATCAATCTTACCTGCCACATTAGAAGGGCTATTTTTGCTAGGCATTCGTTTATTTTGAATGTTTCTGATAATCGTTTCTATATGTTTAAATCCATTCTTTTCAAATGCCGTTTTAGTCAATTCATCTGTCGGTAAATCAACACCTTTGACACGGCGATTTCCAACTACATAGCAGACATACCCCCCCTCTTTTATCGTTTTAGCAACGTTTTCAATTGATTTTTCGTAATCCGCATAAAAAGCAATTACCTCCTTAACTCTTTTCTGATCCTTTTCGGCAATTTTTGCAATACTTTCATTTAGCATGGCACATTCAAATTTTAATGGAGCCGAAGAGTTGTTTAATTTACCACCCATTAATAATTTATCAACCTGATTCGCCTGATTAAAACCCAGCCATTGACTCGAAAGGCGCGAAAATTGTCCATAAGCAACCGTTGTACGTGAATCGCCATAAGGCGGAGAAGTAATAACAATATCTATATTATTAACTAAATGCTTTGGCACTTGTGTCACCGTATTAAATGAAAATACCTGCCCTTTAGCATGGCATTGCCGACTATAAGCTAATAAACCCTGACGGTTTCGAGCCAATTTCAATTGCATCAAACCAAAAATATCAGGTTGAAAATATTTTCTCTGCGCCACTGTCATCCGAGATAGTTTAAATTCACCCTTACGTATCCAAGAACTTTCCCTAATCACCTCACTAAACGCGACTTTAAAGAAATTTTGTATATTAATATCTTCAATTTGCTCATCAATATATTGTTTTATCGTCGCTAATTTTTTCTGAATATCACTAGCAAACCAATAATCAATATTTTGAAAATGGGGCAATTTTGGATTCATTTTATAGGGTTTAAACATGAGCATAAATAGATAATTGTTAAATTTTTTTAAGCAAGTATCTAATATTGGCTTATCAAGAGAAGTTGTTTTAGTTGTCGCAATCAAACGGGCTAAGGGATTCAGTTCGGTACCAATCGCTTCGACACCCTTTAACGTCGCCTCAACTAATGAAGTGCCACTACCACAATAAGGATCAAACAATAAACGGGCATTATAACCAAATTGCATTAAAAGCCGTCTAGCTATCTGAGGAATCATCATAGCAGGGTAATTATGAAAACAATGCGTATACTCTTTAGTCTCTGCTTTCTTGAAATCCCAACTGTCGTCAAAATATTTCATTAAACCACCTAAAATTATGAGGTTTCGTAGGGGCAATCCCTCATGGTTGCCCGCCTGACTTTGTATCAACGTTAGAAAAAATGGATTGAATTTGTATTTTAAACCAATTGGTTTTAGACAATTGATTTTTGTTTAAGTTTTGTCTTTCCGGTAAATCCCTCGCATAGTCTTTAGCAGGAAATACCTTATAAAACGTTTCAAAATCATTACTTTGCAATAAAGCTAAAATGCTTTTATTCGCTGTAAATTGCTTTCTCAATTTAGCATGTTCATTCTCTTTAAAAAAAGGATAACTTTTTCTGGCACCGAGTACTCCAAAAATTATCTCATCTTTGAGACGCGCCTTGCATTCGGTTAATTTATTAATATAAGCCACTTTATCAAAAGCCTGTTGCTTAAACTGATAATATTCTGCCAAATTATCTGGATGATAAAAATAGTTTTCGATACTATAATAATTCAGTATCAACAAATTGGGATAGATACAGCAAATTAACAGAATTTCTTCATCCGTTAAAAAATCCCGATCAATGAATCCATAATAATGCCAATTTTTAGCCTTAAAAAACACATCATTTTTATCTATACCCGTAAAGAATATTGTGTCTTTTATACCAATTCGATTATAAAAGGGCGTATCGGTATTTTCAGAAAACACAATGGTTTTCCCTTCCAAAACTTTGGAAATAAACTCTTTACTCACCGCGATTTCAAACACATCATAGCGATTTTTAGGTTGAACAAATAACGTTTGGGGTTTATCAAAATCTAACTCATCAAAGTCAATAATAACCGCATTATCAACCTCATTAGCATATTCAATAAAACCAAGCGAATGACTTGCTGTCCATAACTGGCAACCTGCCGGTATCCAGTTTTCAACGATTTCCTTCAATAAACGGTACTGAAGTTTAGTATTCAAATGTAAATCAAGTTCATCAAGATAATAAATCGTATCCTGATAAAAATTTTTTCTAACCAATAAATCAAGTAAAATATTAAAAACTTCTTTCTCGCCATTACCCAAATAATTATAGTGAATTTCTGATTCCCCCTTTTTAAAGATAATGTCAGCGACTTTATCATCTAAGGGTGGAATTAATTCAAGCAATGTCAACTGGGTGGCACTGTTATCCCCAAATATTCGCGTAAAAGCCTCACTAATGGGATTCATATATTTGGGCTTAATTTGGGAAGCCGTTTGATCGGAACGATAAAAGTCTTTTAAAATTAATCCCGTTATTTTATCAAGATCATTTTCAAAACGCTTATCTCTTTCAATATACATTTTCGGACGATCAGAGTCCTTTGCAAAATTAACAGGTTTCCCCTGTCCAAGTGCGGTTCTAGTCAACTGAGGCACTTGCCTTAAACTGCTTCTGCCATAAAACGCCGTTGGACTCACATTATCTGAACCCTTTTGGTTATCATGCCTCATGATTAGCGTTTGATCGGTTAATTCTATTCTAACCTGAAAATCAGTTTGGGCATTTTTCCGATAATAGCTAGAGGATAGTGTACTGCCATCTTTAACTTGAGATGAAACAGCCTCAAACGCATCAAAAATACCCGATTTACCGCTCCCATTGATACCAATGATTAAAACCAATTTGGGGGGAGATAGGGTTTGAACACTCAGATCAATTGTGAGATCAGTAAACCTTTTAAAATTAGTTAATTGTAATTTGCGAATAAACATTTCTAATGTTCCTGAATTATACGACACGCGGGCATAACTTAAACTTTTATGTATAGATGTAGGGGCGAACCTGCGTGTTCGCCCTTTGAAAAAAGTTAAGTTTATGACAGCAAAGAATATAACATAATATGGCAATCAAAGTTTTGGCAACTTTCTTAATTTAACATATTTCAGCAATCCATCTAAATCTTCTCTTGTAGACCAAAATACCCCTTTTTTTTCCATCAACTTTTCGGCTTCCCCGGTAAAACCATCATGAGCAAAAAACCAAACTCGTACCAGATCGGCATTCCGATCCTGTCGAACAAGCTCCGCTTTCTCAAGCAATTCATTCACGTCCTTGACACCCATTTTTTGCCCTACAACCCATTTACTTTCTGCCACCCATTGTTCCGTACCGGCACCGCCATGAACATCAATTTCGCAACCCGCTCCCGGCCCTAAACGTTCTCTCAATGAAACATAAATAAAATTCGGCACCGTGATTGATTGCTCTCCCTGGTGAAAAAAATGGCCAGGTAATGTTTTACGACGAGCATTTGATAAAATTTGAGCCATATAAACTTCTGCCAAATAGCCCTTTAATTCTGAAAATTGATGTTTGAGACGTTCATATTGTCGGTGTAAATCCTCCTTCACTTGGTTTTGATTGACTCCTTCAACTTCGATACGACCCCAAACTTTCAAAAAGTCCACTAAAATCGGATCATTAATCTTCCCAAACCAGCCACCAAATTCTTTATAATCAATCAAATCACCTCGGGATAGTTTAATCAAGACATTTTTGATCGTCTCAATAGAGACATCTTGACCGTCTCGTTCCTTCAATTGTTGCTGGATGCGTTTAATATCTATCCGTTCCCCTTCTTCCAAAGCCGACAAATAGAGTATCCATTTAGTAATACCATAATCATTAATTCGCTCAATCCACCGATTGACTTGATCAGACAACTCGTTCCAAATAAAGCCCGAACTTAAATCAACCGCTAACATCGCATTAAGTGTTGATTCATCTTTCAAGGCTTGTTTTTGTTTTGCCGCTTGCCTCATAACCGCAGTGATATAAAAAGGATTTCCGCCACAGCGTTCAGCGACAACGGGCGCAATTTCTTCAGTCAAAGTGGCTTGATAATACTTAGCCGCCTTGCGTGTTAG
Source organism: Gammaproteobacteria bacterium (assembly GCA_003645255.1). Lineage (GTDB taxonomy): Bacteria > Pseudomonadota > Gammaproteobacteria > Beggiatoales > Beggiatoaceae > QNES01. The sequence goes on along the minus strand of QNES01000096.1, from coordinate 1,050 downwards.
TTCAGCACCAAAGTAACCGGTAAGCGGTTCAATTGGCTCACTGTCAAAACGCCCAAATAACGATCCTCGCCCTAAAATTTCCCGTGCCAAAATACTCATGGCTGAACCGGTCACAAAGTGAGGGCAAGTAGGCGATTCGACCGCTTCTTGCATATAGCCCACCACATCAAATTGATATTGTGGCAATCGCGTGTTTTGAAATTCGTCTAAGAACACGACTATTGTGCTGTCATCATAATCGGAAATCCGACGAGGCAACCAGACTGCCCTTTCTTCTGGCAAAGTCACATCCTGCTCAAGAATTGTTTTAAGCAGATTAGGCGTGGTTTTAAATGTCTCACTCAAACCACGATGATTAGAAATCATCTCAATTAACTTATGACGTTCATAAGTCTCAGCCGATAATAATTGAGTGTCACGCAAGCGAAACGCCGTATACCAGCGCATGAAATTTTCCAGATACTTTACCGCAAAATCCCAACGATCTGTCACATTCTCAGGAAAACTATAATAAATCGGTACCACCGCATCAGGATCACGATGATCCTGCTCAAAAAACAGTCGATTAACGACACGCTTAAAGATTTCCGTTTTACCCATACGCCGTTGCCCAAGCAAAACAGTGGACATTGTTCGACGAGTTCGCGCTTTAAGGGCAGCTTCATAGAAAGAGTCTAAAAAATATTGACGATCCGTATAAACTTCTTCGGAAACTAAAGTTTTAATCGCCCATTTTGGAGTGTGTGAGTTCATGGTTTTTTGATTTCCGAGTTAAAAATAGAACTATTGTGGTGGGTGCAGTATGTGTGCATAAGCCAGACGGAAAATCTTTCTCTTGAATTGGTTCAAATAAAATGCCATTTTATGAAGTTTTTCAGCCATTTCAGCCGCTGCTCAAACCACATAACAAACCACACAAATGTAATTTTTCCACTCGCGTCAAATTTTTGCCCTTCGCCTTAGCCAAATCCGTATACAATTTTTCCAAATCCCAATTTTCTTCAGCTTGAGCAAATTGTTTTTTAATATCTTTCATCATAAGTTACAAGC
>QNES01000095.1 GCA_003645255.1 Gammaproteobacteria bacterium | reverse complement strand
TATTCATGATTTGGATATGCTGGCTGGCTATTGTGCCGGATGGTCCCTACGCACCTTATTGACGGAAGGCTTTAATGGTGTACCTGGCAAAGTAGAAGCTAAACCCCCTAAACATCTTTCCAGCGCCGTAGGGCAAATGGTTAATTTTCTGGGAACCTTGCAAAATGAATGGGCAGGCGCGGTCAGTTTTAGCTCGACAGATTCTTATTTAGCACCCCTTGTGCGTAAAGATAACCTATCTTATAAAAAAGTCAAACAGGGTATTCAGGAACTGATTTATAATTTGAATGTGCCTTCGCGTTGGGGATCACAAACCCCCTTTACTAACCTGACTTTTGACTGGGTATGCCCTGAAGATTTGCGCGAGCAAATTCCGTATATTGGCGGTGAAGAAATGCCATTCAGCTATGGTGATTTACAAGCTGAAATGGATATGATTAATCGTGCCTTTATTGAGGTAATGACGGAGGGCGATGCGAAGGGGCGAATATTTACATTTCCCATTCCTACATACAATATAACGCCTGATTTTCCCTGGGATAGCCCCAACACGGATTTGTTATTTAATATGACGGCACGTTATGGCTTGCCCTATTTTCAGGGATTTATTAATTCTGATATGAAGCCTAATATGGTTCGCAGCATGTGTTGTCGGTTGAGACTTGATCTGACAGAACTACTCAAACGCGGTAATGGCTTATTTGGATCGGCGGAACAAACCGGTTCGCTCGGCGTCGTCACCATCAATTGCGCCCGTTTAGGTTATCTATATAAAGGTGACGAAGCGGGTTTATATCAACACCTGGATACACTATTAGAATTGGGGAGAGACAGCCTAGAAGTCAAACGTGAAGTCATCCAACAGTATATGGATAATGGATTATTTCCATTTACTAAGCGTTATCTCGGTACCTTGCGTAATCATTTCTCTACACTCGGTGTTAATGGCATTAATGAGATGATTCGCAATTTTACGCATGATCAATTTGATATTACCACAGAATGGGGGCAAGCGTTTGCAGTGCGTTTGTTAGAGCATATTCGCGCTCGTATGGTGGAGTTTCAGGAAAAAACCGGTCACATGTATAACCTGGAAGCAACGCCAGCCGAAGGTACCACTTATCGTTTTGCCAAAGAGGATAAAAAGCGTTATGCCGATATCTTACAAGCCGGCAGCCCTGATCGCCCTTATTATACTAATTCTTCCCAACTACCTGTTGGATTTACGGATGATCCTTTTGAAGCCCTGGCACTTCAAGATGAGCTTCAAACCAAGTATACCGGGGGTTGCATTGAAAAAGGTATTAAGGTTATTACTGACAAAGGCACTCTAAAAATAGAGGAAATTGTCACAAATTTTAAAGCACTGTCACCCATCAGGGCATTAAGCTATAACCAAAAAACAGGGCAAAGTGAATGGGACCTCATTACTGATGCCGTTACGATTGATGTTGCTAAACATCATAAGATAAAAATAACCGCTAACAAAGCGATTAAAATCACGACTACTGATTGGCATCCTTTTTTTATCTTGGAGAAAATTCCTTTTAATAATCAATGCCCTATCTGTGAGGCACCCTTAAAAAATGCAAAAGCCTTGAGTTCACATTTAAGGCGCGAATATATATGTCGAAAAGACTATAAAAAACTGCAAAAATATCGAGTGGTTGAAAAAAGAGCAGATGAACTCAATACTGGCGATTATATTCTGCAAAATGCACAAAATTTATTGCCTGAAAAAAGTGAACTCCAGGCAGAATTAGCCTATCTTATTGGCTTTTTTATTGGTGATGATTCTATATTTGAAATACTTAAAGTTAGAGAAAAGCCAGGAAATTTACAATATAGAATACGCTTTTTTTTAGAATACGATGCTGCCTCGCAAAAAATCGCTTCTCTCTTAAACGGTTTATTTGATTGTCATATCAAATTTGAATTAGATGACAAATTCAATCAAGAACGATTTATGATTGATAGCAGCGAGCAGTCTATTTATGATTTCTTATTTGAATATCAATTGGTTAAGGATGGAAAGGCTTGTACAAAAGCGATTCCCTCAAAAGTGAAACACCATTTGTCACAAGAAAATTTTTATAGTTTTCTAGCGGGTTTAATTGATGGGGGTGGCTATATTGATAAAAGAGATCACAAGCTCAGATATGAAACAGTTTCAGAAAAATTGGCTGAAGATATAGTTGAATTCGGTACGATAGCTGGTATATTCATTTCAAAACATAAAATGAGAAGCGAGAAAATTGATTTTTACCAAATACGCATTTCTGCTTCTGAAGCCACCTTTTTAAGGGAAAAACTCCCTTTGAAGAATTATTGTATTAGAGAACCTTTACCTTACCAAAAAGAACGAGCATTTCCGGCTGTGAAGGTATTAAAGACTTCCAAGGTAGAAGTTCAAGAACGTGATTTTTATGATTTAACCACGCAACATAATCATAATTATCTAGCAGGAGACAATAGTTTTGTGTTTGTACACAATACTGTTCTACACCTTTACATGAATGAACGCATTTCCAGCGCACAAGCGTGTAAGAATTTAGTACGGAGAGTGTTGGAACGTTACCGTTTGCCTTATTTAACGGTTACCCCCACTTTTTCCATTTGCCCAGTGCATGGTTATTTAGCTGGGGAACAGGAGTTTTGTCCATTATGTGATGAAGAAAAATTAATCAAAAAAGGGTAGCGTTACGGAAAACCCGACAGGTTTTAAAAACCTGTCAGGTTTATATTAATAACTAAATAAACAACAATAGGAGTCTAAAAAAATGATTGACAATGAATCGCTTACTAAAGAAAAATCCTTGCATTTCAATAACTTAACGGACTTTCAAGGACACATTATCTTGTCTGAAAGTGAACGTACTCGAACCGAAATATGGACTCGCGTGATGGGTTATCATCGCCCTGTCTCTGCTTTTAATCCTGGTAAAAAAAGCGAACATGCTGAACGATTACATTTTAAAGAAGAATAAAGAAAAAATATAGGGGCGAACCTGCGTGTTCGCCCGGCTTAACTTAACGACATTGCCCCTTTGGAAATTTATGTCTTCTAACTTATCTATCGGTGGTTTAACGCCTTTCACGACTCTGGATTTTCCAGATCACTTAGCCGCCGTCATTTTTTGCCAAGGTTGCCCTTGGCACTGCAATTATTGTCATAATCCCCATTTCTTAGATTTTCATAAAAAACCAACACTATCATGGCAACAAATAGATAGCTTTTTGCAACGTCGGCAGGGCTTATTGGATGCCGTTATTTTTAGCGGTGGGGAACCGACTTTACAGAAAGGGCTATTGGAAGCGATACTGCGAGTTCGCGATTTAGGTTTTAAGGTTGCACTCCACACTGCCGGGATTCATTCAAATTCGTTAGCCAAATTATTGCCATATATAGATTGGGTGGGTTTTGATATTAAAGCCCCATTTGCACGTTATGCCACGATTACGGGGGTGCAAAATAGTGGTGAACAACCCAAAAAAAGTGCCAAATTAATACTGGAATCTGGCATCGCCTACGAATTTCGCACGACTGTACATCCTCAATTATTAGATGAAAAAACTTTATTAGAACTGGCGACGGCATTAGCCGATTTAGGGGTACAACGCTATGTTTTGCAAGATTGCCGCACAGCACTTTGCTTAGATACGGCTCTACCAAGCTTTTCATATAATTCCGTTCTGAATAATAAAAATCTTCTTCAAGCCATTCGTACCTTGATGCCCCAGACAATCGTGCGCTAAATTACCCTATTTTTCGCAAGTACACATGCATTAAGTTTGGTGGGGTGTTAAATTTAGTCTGGCTTTGCCGACTATTTTTCACCCTCTTGTCTGAATCAGAATTGACAAAATTTTAGAATTAACAGAATAAAACCTACAAAATGACCAATATTCTTTATCTCCGGCAAAACCATTTCATCTGCTATCTTTTCAGTGAATTCTAAGGCTTGGAAAATTTTTTTATCCTCCACAGTTATGTAGGGTGGGCAAGTTTTTTTTTGCCCACCTAGTATACTTCGCTATTAAGGGAAATGCTATAGCAAGCCTTGGGATAAATCCCATGGCATTGCATAGGTGTTCTGGATTTTTATAAAACCCTTGTATAAAGGTACCTTAGCTTAAAATGATTGTAATGAATAAAAATCATAAACAGGAGGTTTTAGATTTTGAAGTGATTGATTGCACAGGTGTCATTAATAGCCTTATGTGAAACATATTGAATGATTTAAAGTATCATTTAAAAACCTTAATTATATGTCTATGAATTGGCGAAGGTATTAATATGGAAATAATTTATTTTCTGTTATTCCCTTAAATCGCACGAATTTTTGCCAATTGTGCTTCTAATTGTTCTAAAGAGGCGACCATCTCTGACAATCGTTGTCGCTCTTTTTCAACAACATCCTGGGGAGCGCGTGCGAGGAATTTTACATTGCCTAACTTAGCAGCAGATTTATCTATATCTTTTTTGATCTTGCCAATCTCTCGATTGAGCCGCTTGAGTTCTGCCTCTTTGTCGATTAATCCCGCTAACGGAATTAAAATCTGCATTTCGCCTACTAAGGCTATCGCCGATTCAGGCGCATCTGCCTCAACGTTCAACCACTTCACACTTCCTAAACGGGCAAGTTGATTGATGATGTTTTCATGGGTTTGCCATTTTTGTTCATCATCAGCACTGCTATTTTGTACTAATATCGGTAAGGGCTTACTGGGGGCAATATTCATTTCTGCCCGAATCCGTCGCACCCCTTGCACAAACTGTTTTACCCATTCAATGTCTTGCACCGCTTGCGTGTCTATTTTATCCGCTTCTGGTAATGGGTAGGGCTGAAGCATAATCGTTTCACCTTTTTTACCGGCGAGTGGGGCTACCCGTTGCCATAATTCTTCGGTAATAAATGGCATGATGGGGTGCAATAAACGCAGTAGGCTTTCAAGCACTCGTACTAAGGTGCGCCGTGTACCCCGTTGTGCCGCTTCACTGATTGAGTCGGATTGTAAGATGGGCTTGGAAAATTCCAAATACCAGTCACAATATTCATTCCAAATAAATTCATATAACGTATTCGCCATTAAATCAAAGCGATAGCTTTTAATATGTTGATGGATTTGCTCTTCAACCGGTTGCAATAGGGAAATAATCCACCGATCTGTTATGGATAATTCCACCGAGGCATCAGTCAAACCGGTATCTTTGCCCTCGGTATTCATTAAGACATAGCGCGTCGCATTCCATAATTTATTACAAAAATTACGATAGCCCTCAATTCGCCCTAAATCAAAACGAATATCACGCCCCGTCGAAGCTAAAGCGGTAAAGGTAAAACGCAGGGCATCAGTTCCAAAGGCGGGAATACCTTGGGGATAGTGCTTACGAGTCTCTTTTTCAATTTTTGGTGCCATTTCCGGTTGCATTAATCCGGAAATTCGTTTAGCCACTAAAGGTTCTAACTCAATACCGCTTATCAAATCCAGGGGATCGAGGACATTGCCCTTAGATTTGGACATCTTTTTTCCTTCCGCGTCCCGAATCAAACCATGAATATAGACTTCACGGAAAGGAACATCTCCCATAAATTTAAGCCCCATCATGATCATGCGGGCTACCCAAAAGAAAATAATGTCAAATCCAGTTACCAGAACACTGGTAGGATAAAAAGTTTTCAATCGTTCCGTTTGTGCCGGCCATCCTAACGTTGAAAAGGGCCATAATGCTGACGAAAACCACGTATCTAACACATCAGAATCAGGCTCTAATAGCATATCGGCTGGCAGGTGATATTTTTCTCGCACCTGTTCTTCAGAGTAGCCAACATATACTTGCCCCTTGTCGTCATACCAGGCTGGAATAGGATGCCCCCACCAAATTTGCCTGCTAATACACCAATCCTGAATATTCCGCATCCATTCAAAATAAGTTTTTTTCCAGTTATCCGGCACAAATTGAATTTGCCCCTCTTCCACCGCTTTAATGGCTGGTTCCGCCAAGGGCGCAATTTTCACAAACCATTGATCGGTCAATAACGGCTCAATGATCGCATGACTTCGATCACCCCGGGGTATCATTAATTTATGAGGCTTCACATCGACTAATAATCCCGCCGCTTCTAAATCAGATACAATTTTTTTACGCGCCTCAAAACGGTCCATGCCTTGATAGGCAATCGGTGCATTTTCATTTAGCTTGGCATCAACAGTAAAAATATTGATGAGGGGTAAATCATGGCGCTGCCCCACTATATAATCATTAAAATCATGAGCCGGTGTAATCTTCACGCACCCTGAACCAAATTCAGGATCAACATATTCATCAGCAATCACCGGCAAGGTGCGTTCTGTGAGCGGTAATTTAACTTTTTTACCGATAAGTGTTTGATAACGTTCATCTTTTGGATGCACCGCAATGGCAGTATCGCCAAGCATCGTTTCCGGGCGCGTGGTGGCAACAATAACGGCACCATCACCTTCAACAAAAGGATAGCGTAAATGCCATAAAAACCCATTTTCTTCCTGAGATTGCACCTCTAAATCAGCCACCGCCGTATGTAAAACGGGATCCCAATTTACCAAGCGTTTACCACGATAAATCAAGCCATCATCATACAGTCGCACAAATACTTCACGCACCGCATGAGATAAACCTTCATCCATCGTAAAACGCTCATCGCTCCAATCTAAAGACGTACCCATCCTTCGCAATTGTCGCGTGATTTGTCCACCAGATTGTGCTTTCCATTCCCAGATTTTATCAATAAAGGCATCACGCCCTAAATCATGGCGCGTTTTACCTTCTTTCGCCAATTGCCGTTCAACAACCATTTGCGTTGCGATCCCTGCATGATCAGTTCCGGCTTGCCATAGCGTTTTATCGCCCATCATTCTTGAATAGCGCGTCAAAAGGTCCATCAGCGTATCTTGAAAAGCATGCCCCATGTGCAATGTACCGGTCACATTAGGCGGTGGGATCATGATACAATACGCTTTTTCTGAAGTACCCATGGGCGCAAAATAATCTTGCTTTTCCCAAAAATCATACCAATGTTGTTCAATCGCGTGTGGATTATAAGTTTTTTCCATATTGAGTTAATGTTTAGGTTATGTGATGATAAAAAGCTATAAATTATAACGAATTTATTAAAAATTCCCAAATTTGCTACGATAAATTTCTCGATGCGCTACCACTAATTGATTTTCCAATCCCAATATCTCATCAAATAACTTGAGTATATATTTATTGGGAAAAGCTTGTTTGCGGACCGATAACACATGCTTGATCGCCTCTTCAGGGCTTAATCCATGTTGACAAAGCACACCGCAAGCCACAGCTGTTGATCGTGAAATACCGGCATGGCAATGAACCAATAATTTATCGCTAGACACGAGCGACGTGGTAAATTCCAAAATATCCTGGATTTGCTCACTGGTTACCATTTTCATATTTTCCGTATCATAAGATAGTTCATTCCAAATTTCACTAGGCGTTATATCATTAAAATAGTAACGCCGTAGTTTTTGACCATGACTCGCGACGGGAATTTTTATAGACTCATAGCCCTCAATCCCAGGATCAAGTAAACTAATCGTATAAGTTGCCCACTTTCTTGATAAGCTGACAGCCTGATTTAAACTGGTAATCTTTAATTCAAACATAATATAAATGAAATGTAACTACTTAGCCTTAAATTGAATTAGGAACACAAACTAGAAACCCACCATTTTTCAACGATACTTAACCATAATATCGGATTTTAACATGAAAATCATTGACAAATTAAAAATCGAAAAAGAAGAAATATATAATTTATGGGATAAAACCCAAACATTTTCTGCCAACTTTCTGAAAGTTTTTTTAGCTTCTATATTTTTGGTTTTAGTCATCCATACAAGCTTGGAAATTTTTAACGATGATTTGGTTATTAAGCCATTTGAAACGCCATCCCAGCTTGCTAGGGAAAGTGGCTACACTGGCGTTGTAGTCGCTCGTCAATTACAAGACAAGATGGATGAAATTCGGGAAGAAATTCATAAAAGTTCATCCGGAGAAACGGTACAAGGATTTATAACTGCCCAATTTAGCGAATTACAAAAGCAACAAAAAATTGATATTCCTATTGTTGGACTATCTTTAAATACGATTGTTTATCAGTTTAGAAAAATGTTTGGCATGGAACAGCGTAGCATTACTGGAGATGTCGTGAAAAAAGATGAAAAATTTTATCTTACTCTTCGTATTACTGGCAAAACAGTCGTTAATCTTGAGCCTGACACGGATATAGATAAGCTTATTAATGAAGCAGCTAGAGAAGTTATAAAGAAACTTGAACCTTTGACTTTTGGTTTAAATTATTATTCCAATAATAAGCAAAAAGAGTTAAGCTCTCTGATAAATGAACTTAGACAAGTTGGACGTTTTCAAAGAACTAAATTGTCTCAGAAAGAAGAAGCAATTGCTTTAACCTTAGAAGGTTGTTTGTTAGCGATTCAAACAAAACCTAAACAGGCAATAGAAAAGTTTGTTGAAGCTGAAGAATTCAAATTATCTTCTGCCATCAAGAAAACCATTTTGCATATAAAAGGCAATGCTTTCAAAAGTCTTCAAGAATATGATAAAGCGATTTATTCGTATAAGAGAGCCTTAAAGTTTGATTCTAAACGTAGTGGTAACATTTATGTGCAATGGGCTATTGCCTTAATAGCAAAAGGAAAAGTCGAAAAAGCGGAACTTAAATTTGAAGAAGCAGCAAAAAAAGATTCTGATAATGCCTGGGTTTATACTGCATGGGGAGAACGATTGCTTGCCATAAAATTGAAAAAATATACCGAAGCTTATGACAAATTTGCAAAAGCTCAAGAAATAAATCCAAACTATGCTCTTAATTACGCTATTTGGGGAGATACTCTATTCGCTGATAAAAATTATCCTGAAGCAATTAAAAAATTTGAACGAGCAATAGAATTAGATTCTAACATACCGGCTTGGTTATATCTTAAATATGGACTGGCTTTATCTAAATTAGGTAAACATCAAAAAGCGGTTAAAAAATATGAACGAGCAATAAAATTAAATCCTAGAACTGCCTCAATGACATATTACCATTTAGGTAAAACTTTAATAGAATTAGAACAATATGAACAAGCTGTTGTTCAATTTCAAGATGCTATAAAATTTGGCAATTACCATGCTTGGAGTTATATCAAATTGGGATACGTTCTGTTGCTATTGCAAAAACCACAGGAAGCTTTAATTCAATGTAAAGCTGTTCTAAAACTATCAGATGCTAAGGATGATGATGCTAAGGCTGGTGCTTATGCGATTTGTGGATTGGCACAGCTTAAACTTAACCAACCTAAGAAAGCATTTGAAGATTGTGAGACTGCCCTGAGTTTGAACAAGAAAGAAGATTGGGCTAATTGGTGTTTAGGAGATATTTATATGTCGCGTAATGAACAAAAAAATGCGGTTAAGCAATATGAAGCGGCGGTAAACCTTAAACCAAAAGATTCCCTGTATCGGTATAAATATGGGCAAGCCCTTGCTAAATCTGGACAAAGTGAAAAAACCATTACTCAATATCAAAAGGTGATAGAAATTGATAAAGATAGTGAACTTTCTAAACAAGCCCAAATTGAAATTGAAAAATTAAAAAATAGTAGTAGCCAATTGCTTCAATAACATATAAGTCCCGAAGCATAAATTTCCATGTATTTTAATACTCGATGCTCAAGTGAACGTCGCAAATGGCAGTGTACAGTTGTCGAATAGTTATTTCAGGCATGTTCCTTATTTAGAAACCCGTTTTTCAAAAAACGGGATTTATTTTAACTCATAGATTTTGTGGATTTGGGAGACGGCGTTGCTTTTGCAATCACCTCTTCATAAAGATTCCACAAATTCGAGTATATCCAATTATAGCATTTCCCTTTAGAGATATGTAGCAAGCGTAGGGTGGGCAGTCATTGAAAAAAGTTAAGTTTGTTCCCGCGTTGAGCAATAGTAGGTCGGTTTGTTGGCAAGGCGCATGATTTTTGATCTTGAGCATGGGATTGGGATGGCTGAGGAATTTTTGGAATGGTAATCTAATTGTCATCGTAAGGGCAATTCTTTAAAAAATCTGATTTCTTTAACAAGTATGGGCGAACACACAGGTTCGCCCCTACGTCAAATATTTTATTTAGGAACCAAAATATGCAATATCCTTTAACCCAAAAAAGTTGTTGCGAAATAAAAACATTTGCTAAAGATTCTAACATAAGCTATGGAATGTGCATGAAATAACCTCGACAACTAAACCTGACAGGTTTGATTCAACATATCGAAAAATTATTTCAGGCACGTTCTATACTTAGTCTTTAACAAATAAGGTTTACTAAAGTGACTTTAAAAAGTATAAAAATACAAGCTAATTTATTTTTTTACCTAAAAATGGCAACTATTTTGTAAAATTACAATAATAACAATAGGTTATAAGATTTTGTCTTCACCTAACTAAAATGTCTTTTATCTCTTATTTTCAATAAGCTACAATCTAATTGCCATTTTTAGGTTTTATATGAAACTTGCTAAAATTAGAATAAACGCATAAAATAATTCTACTTTGTTACATTCAATTTCCGATGATTTTCTACGACATAAGTAGGTACGCATAAATATTTTAACATTTTTATTTTATGCTAAAGTATTGATTATTAACGGATTTTTAAAATAGAAAATGTTAAAAGACTTTTGTGTACCTACTTATATTCACCACAGGATAAAGTCTATGAAGCATTTATTAAGAGCCATTTTTACAACAATACTGTTTATTAGTGCAGCCCAAGCGTCACCAATCATCATGCAAAATGCTATTTTCACGCCTGTTCAGGCTAAAAACGCTATGGTGGTAACTGGTAATAAGATTGCTTCAGAAATTGGGCTACAAGTCTTAAGAAATGGTGGTAATGCAGTTGATGCTGCGGTTACCATTGGGTTTGTTATGAGCGTGACTTTTCCACAAGCTGGCAATCTGGGTGGAGGTGGATTTATGTTAATTCATCCTGCCAAAGACAAAACAGTCATTGCGATTGATTATCGGGAGAAAGCACCAGCTGCTGCCAGTCGAGATATGTTTCTTGATGCAAACGGCAAAGTTGATAAGCAGCTTAGTCGATTTAGCCATCTTTCCGCAGGTGTGCCGGGTACTGTGGCAGGTATGGCAATGGCATTGGAAAAATACGGCACCTTGTCACTGGCAGAAGCATTAGCACCAGCCATTAAGTTGGCAGAGGAAGGCTTTATTGTTAGTCGGGCTTTCAGTGAGAGTATGAAACGTGTTTTTAATAAAGATGGGCATAGGGCTGAAAATCTAAAAAAGTTTCCAGCAAGTGCTGCTATGTTTCTTAAAGCAGATAGTCGTTTTTATGAAGCTGGCGACCTGTTTGTGCAAAAAGACTTGGCTAAGACGCTGAAAATAATTGCCAAAGACGGTGTTAAAGGTTTTTATACAGGAGAGATTGCCGAGTTAATTGCCCAGGAGATGCAAAAACAGGGGGGGGTGATAACGATTAATGATTTAGCAAATTATCAGGCTAAAGAAAGAAAACCAATACAGGGTACTTATCGTGATCACGATATTTATTCCATGTCGCCCCCAAGTTCTGGTGGTACTCACATTGTCCAAATGTTGAATATTTTAGAAGATTATGATATTCAGAATAAGGGGCATAATACAGCTGCTACAATTCACTTGATGGCTGAAGCGATGAAGCGGGCTTATGCTGATCGGTCAGAATATCTAGGCGATACAGATTTTGTCTGTGTACCGTTTAAAGAATTAACTTCTAAAGATTATGCGACTCAATTACGTCGGCAAATTAATGAATCAAAAGCCGGTGAGAGCCAAGATATTCAACCGGGTAAACTGACTTCTGATGAATGTTCAATTAAGCCTGAGATTAATTCATGTCCAGCAACGGGTTATGAAAGTGAAGAGACGACTCATTACTCAGTAATTGATAAGGATGCTAATGCTGTTTCTAATACTTATTCTCTCAATTTTAGTTATGGTCCAAGTATCGTCATTGAGGGGACGGGTATGCTCATCAATAATACAATGGATGATTTTAGTGCCAGTCCGTGCGAACTGAATGCCTACGGATTACCAGGTGGTAATGCAAATGCGATTGAGCCGAATAAACGTCCTTTGAGTTCGATGTCGCCAACCATTGTATTAAAAAATGGCAAACCTTTCCTCATAACGGGTAGCCCGGGTGGCTCTAAAATTATTACGACCACATTGCAAGTGATTCTAAATGTGATTGATCACCAGATGAATATTCAAGAAGCTGTCAATGCTGTCAGAATTCATCACCAATGGCAACCCGATAAGCTTAAGTATGAAAAAGGCTTGAGCCTTGATACGATTAGATTATTGGAGGCTATGGGACACAACGTTGTGAAGGTAAAACGTGCCATGGGAGCCGCTTCTAGTATTTTGATTGATCGTGGATTTTATTATGGGGCTGGTGATCCTAGACGTTTTGGAGTCGCTTTAGGCTATTAACTTATTGAAATACAAGGTTTTCTTATTTTTTGGAGGGCGAAAACGCAGGTTCGCCCCTACAAGATTTGGCGTAAGGGCGAACTTAGGATAGTCTTATTTTTTTTTCTTATGATGTTGTATTAATCGTTGACGTTTTTTGTATTGGCTTGGTGTTAAGGTATTTTTGCGGTCCTTATAGGGATTATCACCTTGTTTAAATTCTATACGGATGGGTGTTCCTTCTAATGAGAAGGCTTCACGGAAGTAATTGATTAAATAGCGTTTATAAGCGTTGGGTAGCGCATTGACTTGATTGCCGTGAATCACAAAGATGGGTGGATTATGTCCCCCTTGATGGGCATAGCGTAATTTAACTCGTCTGCCATGGATTAAAGGGGGCGTATGCTTTGTAGCGGCTTTTTGTAAAACGTGATTTAAACGAGCGGTATTAATTTGCCGTGTCGCCGCTTGCCAAGCAATATTGACGGAACCTAATAAACTACCCACACCGCTACCATGCAGTGCTGAAATAAAATGAATCTTGGCAAAGTCAATGAAATGCAATTTTCGGCTTAAATGATAGCGTACTTGTTCACGCCAATTTTGTTCTAAGCCATCCCATTTATTGACGGCAATGACTAAAGCGCGTCCACTGTCAAGCACATAACCTAATAAATTCGCATCTTGATCAGTCATACCTTCGCGAGCATCTAATAATATGATGACAACATTTGCAGATTCCATTGCTTGTAAGGCTTTAATGACGCTGAATTTTTCAATGGTTTCAAACACTTTAGTACGTCGTCTGACACCTGCAGTGTCTATTAAGGTATATGATTGCCCTTCGCGTTCAAATGGAATAAAAATACTGTCGCGGGTTGTGCCTGGTTGATCAAACGTGATGACGCGCTCATAGCCTAATAGGCGATTAACCAGGGTAGATTTACCTACATTGGGACGACCAATAATAGCGATTTTGACACCGGTTTTGGTGGAGTCATCAGGCGTTTCGGGTTGCGAAAATACCGATAATACTGTTTCCATCAACGTATTAATGCCCTGTCGGTGTGAGGTAGAGATGCTGTAAAGATTGGAAAACCCTAAACGATGAAATTCAGCACTGACTAATTCACTGGATAAGCCCTCGGTTTTATTAATGACTAAGTGAATCGGGGTATTGAATTGGCGTAAACTTTGGGCTATATTTTCATCGACGGCAGTTAAGCTTGTCCGTCCATCGACTAAAAATAAGACACAATCGGATTCATCTATTGCTAACTGGGCTTGTTGAGTTATACGTTCAATAATGGTATCGCCTTTTTCGCCAAGTCCCCCTGTATCGACTACCCAATAATCACGCCCACCAACACTCCCCCGTCCAAATTGACGGTCACGAGTTAAGCCTGGTTGATCGGCTACTAGGGCGTCACGAGTTTGAGTTAACGCATTGAATAAGGTTGATTTGCCGACATTAGGACGACCTACGATAGCAATTGTGGGAAGCATTTTAGTTATATAATGATGAATGGTGAATGGTAAATTTAAAAATGGGTTACTAATATTGAACTAAAAAAATACGCTATATTAAAAAATAAGTCAACTCAAACTTTAAAAGAAATACGCTATATTAAAAAAATCGTATTTCTAACACGCTTTCAGAGTTAAGTTTATTTGCATCAGGAAATAAATTTGTTATAATAAGCATTTTAAACAATTAAACAATAGGAGCAGATTTTTATGGCAGAGTGGCGCAAATTAGCAAAGACAGCGATTCTGACTGATAATCGCATTGACACAAGTGAAGTCAATATACTACGTGACAATTTCTTTTCCGATGACAAAATTAATCAATCGGAACTTGATTTTTTACAAGAACTGCGTAGCGAATGCAAAAGTGCTGTCAAGGCATTTGACGAGCTTTTTATTGAAGCGGCTAAAAGCCACTTACTTGCTGACGGTGCGATTAGCAAATCCGAAGCTAAGTGGCTGAGTAAAGCGATTAAAGCTGATGGGCAAGTTGATGATCTTGAAAAACGCTTGTTAAAAGAACTTAAGGCTGAAGCTAAAGAAACCTCGCCTGAGTTTGATGAACTCTATGCTGAATGCATGAAATAATAATGCCAGCTATTCTTAACTCTTATTTTTATGATGGGAGTTCCCCCCTTTTGATAATTAGGGGGGATATAAAAATTAGCCATATAAAAAATATTAAAATTAAGCTTTCAATAGTAGGGAATATTATTTTCCGGCGGCGAGTCAAAAAATTCACCAGGGCATAAAATTGTTAGCGAATGACATAGGACGTGAAATATTTGTAAAACCTCGGTTCATCATGCTTAAATCTAAGCGCATTTGGTCAGTTGCAGCCGTCAAGACACGCATTGACTGATTCATATTTCGCATTGAGTCATCCATTACTGCAATTGATTTATCCATGTTCCCAATAGAATTATCCATACTTCCAATAGATATAGCCATGTGTCCCATCGACTTATCCATTTGTGTCATCATTGTATCCATGTGTACCATTGATCGCGTCATTTGAGCTATAGAACTATCCATCATACCAATATGTTGTAGCATAGGCTCCATTGTATCTAGTTTAATTGATATATCAGTTATGGTACTAGTCATAATTTGAACCTGCCCTGACATGATCGAAATGTGTTCTGATAAGGTAACGATACTATTCGTCATAGATTCCATGTGTTCTCCCATCTTATCGTCCATGCTATCTGCCATAGAGGACATATCACTAGTTAAACTATAAATCAGAAAAAAGCCATAGCCTGCTAGTAGCACAAAGGCAAACAGGGCTGGGTACACAATGATTTCCCAACGCCGCGCACTTTGCTGGAAGCTATTGACGAATTGTGCCATTTGACCACTTGGAATAGCTGCGCCACATTCCATCATTTGCGGCGTGGCTTGAACGTCTTGACTTACAGAGTTTGTTGTCATAATAAGATACTCAACATAAGGTTTAGGACTCGGTGCAAAATGATTAAATTAAAATCTCCCAAATCCTTTAACATTTTCAAGGAGTTAACAATACTATTTTTTCAAAGAATGTAACTATTCAGGCTAATCACAAGGGATTACCCCTACGTATGCCTATTGTTATAGGGGCAAGACTTTCGGATAGCCTGAGTCAAAATTATTTTGTAAGGGCAATCCCTTGTCATGAGTAGTTACCCCCCCCAAAATAATATTTTTATAAAAGTTAAACTCAATGTTCAAGTTAGAAATGGCTAATATACTAATATATCCCATAATACGTAATATGACCCTGGTTTTATTCTATCCTGAATTGACTGAAACTTTTCAAACCTAACGTAAATAGGGATATATTAGTATATTATAATAAACTAATTTAAATATAAAATTAAAAAAAATTTTTTTACATAGTGTCCAGAAGGAAACACTGAAAAAGCTAAAGCTTTGGATTCCAGCTGCCCATTGTTTGGAGTCATCAGCTTTTGGACACTATCTATATAAAATGAACTTTAAATGACATTAACTATATTTGATTATAAACTATTTTCTGTTTGAAAAAAT
>QNES01000094.1 GCA_003645255.1 Gammaproteobacteria bacterium | reverse complement strand
ATAAAAACGATAAGGCTTTGATTTTTGAGTGCATTCATGATTATATCCTGGGTGCTTTCTCGTTCCCACGCGCCGGCGTGGGAATGCAGTGACGACGCGCCAGCGTCGCAGCTCGTAAAACGGGACCGCAGGCGCGTCCAGAATGGGTTCCCACGCTGGCGCGTAGGAACCAGAAAACGATACAATTCTTGTAGTTCCCTGTTTGTGATAATGATAAAATTCACAATGTTACTGCGTTTCACAATTACTTCGTTTCACAATTAAAAACAATGTCTTCTTATCCTACTGAAAAATTACAAAAAGTATTAGCAAGAGCCGGTTTAAGTTCACGGCGGCAAATTGAAACCTGGATTAAAAGCGGGCGGGTACAAGTCAATCGGCGCACGGCAACTATTGGTGATCGTGTTAGTCTGACGGATGATATTCGCGTTGATGAACGTAAAATCAGTCTATCTGCTTTACAACCGCCTCCCCAACAGGTGTTATGTTATCACAAACCGGTTGGTGAAGTTTGTACACGTCAGGACCCTGAAGGGCGTACCACTGTATTTAAACGTTTGCCTCCGCCCGAACAGGGGCGTTGGATTAGTATTGGGCGGTTAGATTTGAATACCGCGGGTTTGTTATTATTGACAACCGATGGTGATTTGGCACATCGTTTGATGCATCCATCTTATACTATTGAGCGTGAATACGCGGTGCGTATTCTTGGCGCAGTGAATGATGAAATGCTTAAACGCTTGCGCGATGGAGTATTGCTTGATGATGGCAAGGCATCTTTTAAGCGTATCGTTGAAGCTGGGGGACGCGGTGCCAATCATTGGTATCATGTTATGCTTAGTGAAGGACGCAAACATGAAGTCCGGCGCCTATGGGAATCACAGGGGGTGGTAGTGAGTCGCTTGATTAGAATACGTTTTGGTCCCATACTTCTACCTCCAGGTTTGCGTCGTGGTCATTTTGTTGAACTTGATGTTAAGGATCAACAGGCTTTATCGCAGATTGTTGATTTAAAGGTATCCCGCCGCTCCAAGAAACCCAGTTTTGTCAAAGGTAGTGCTAGAATAAAAAGGTAGTTTCCGAAAAAACTTGTCAGGTTTGAGTAAGTACGCAAAAGTTTTTTAACATTTTCTATTTTAAAAATCCGTTAATAATCAATGCTTTAGTATAAAAACCTGTTAAAATATTTATGTGTACCTACTTATATATAGATGTTCAGAAAAATAAATTTTTTAGAAACCAAGGAGCGATAAGAAACTTGGTTTCTTTTTTGTGAAACGATGAAGTAAATTATTTATCTGAAAAACGATATTAAAAAAACGGTTTTTTAAATTCCATTCTATGCGTCATTTTTTCCTAAAATTTCACCATCCGACGTAAAGGAGTATAACTGATGGCTTTCCGCCCACGCAATTTGGCACAATTCAATCATAAAGGAGAACATTTAATGGCTCATAAACCTAATACGACCATTTCTGACACGAATCAACCGGAAAAAACGCGTGTCGTTTCTGCTAAACCACTAGGCGATAGTCAAGGTAAAAAACCTGTACACCGTTCAGCCAAAATTAATACCGGGGTACTTGATAGAAGATTGCGAGTCGCTGAGGCTAGTTTACAAGATGATCCGAATGCTGGCAATCAAGATTTTTCAGAGGGCATAGCGGCTAGCCTTGGCAATGTGGATAAAATTCGCGATATTTTGTTTGGGGGACAGATGCGCGATTATGATAAGCGTTTCAAACGCCTTGAAGAGCGCTTCAATCAAGAAAATATGCACTTCCGTGAGGACATGTTTCAACGCCTTAAGGTGCTTGAAGAGCGCATGGATGGTGAAATTGATAGTTTGAGCGAAAAGGCAAAGATGGAACGCCAGGAACGTTTGTCCACAATAGCTGATTTGGAGCATGAAATCAAGGGGCTGAAAAATGAACTGAATAACCGTATCACACAGTTGGATGATCAGTTCAGCAAGGATCTGAAGAATCTCCGTCAACAAACACATAATAAGATACAGGAATTAGCACTACAAATGCGTCAGCAAAATGACAGTGTTGTTGGTTTACTTAATCAGGAAGTTGCCCTACTTCAAGAAGAAAAAGTGAACCGTGCTGATTTAGCTTCATTTTTCAATGAGTTAGCAATGCGTTTGCAGAGGGGCTTTGAAGGAACACCGTTTGAAGAATCTCCTGAATAATTGTTAATGGTTAATAGTTAAAAGAGTGTTATCAATTTGATGTATGTTGGAATCCAAAGCTTTAGCTTTGGCACCGGTACCTTAAGCTTTGGACTCCATATTAATAATTAACAATTAACAACATGGATGAATTTGAACAATTAACTTCTCTTTTAGGTGGTAATGATACAAATCGCCTGAGTCGTTTGGAAAGGCGTTTGGATGATGCTTATCAGCGTAGCCAGGAAATGGCAGCGATTTTACCGGCGGCTTTACGGACTTTGCCCGATCAGGCAGATTTTATTTCTGCTCTACAATCTTCGGTGGATACTTGTCTTAAAGAATCCCTGCTAGCAGATCCACATAGCTTTGTGAAGGCAATTTTGCCTGTCGAAATGCCGGTGCTACGTAAAATTGTAGCGAATGCCCTTAAACAAACTCACGCCAGTTTACAAACACACAAAACACAACTTAATCAAATCAAGGTATCTATTAGTCAGCTTGAAAAAATTCAGGGTGAGCATAACCGACAATTAAATTATTTAGTCAAGCGATTTGATGAACTTGAACAAAAAAATACGAATCAATTTAAACAGTTAAAAGATTCTTTGTCAAGACAATTAGATGATTTAGAAAGCTATTTTGAGCAATTGGAAAAAGCACACGTTAATCAATTGGTGCAATTAGATAATATCAATAAGCTTATGGATAGCCGTTTTGATAAGGCACTAGCCGAACAACAGGCACAATCTCGTTTGCTCAATAAACAGATCAAAGGTGCTTTTCAAAAACTGAAAATAGAAATTGATACGGTAAGTCAACAGGTTAATCATTTTGAACAAACACAAGAAGTTAATCAGCTTGTGAAGCGTTCTGAAAAACTTGAACAAGCTATAGAGCATTGTAATGAATTAGCTAATCGGATTGCGGATCCAAGCAAACGAACACGGGATGTGGCGAGTGTTTTACCTGATGCGATTCGACTGGCGGCTGCTGGTTCAATTGAGTCACCGTCAATTGTGGCTGATTCAATTGAATCACAGGTTGTCGTGTATGAAGAGAAAGAGTTGGCGGATTCTTTAAAAGAGCCTGTCGAATTTTGTATTCAACAGTCTATTAGCCAGGATGCTCAAAATTTTGCTAATGCTTTATTTCCAGTGATGGGTCCAGCGATTCGTAAATCAATTAATGAAACGTTTAAAGTCATTGTACAGCGTATTAATCATACTTTGGAGGAAAGTTTCTCTCCAAAAGGTTTAGCCTGGCGCTTACAGTCTCTACGCACTGGGCAGCCTTTTTCAGATATTGTTTTACAAAATACGTTGATTTATCAAGTCGAACAAGTGTTTTTAATTCATAAAGATACTGGGTTGTTAATTCAACATTTGCATCAGGAAAATATAGAAATCGGTGATAGTGATGCCGTATCAGCTATGTTTACTGCAATACAAGATTTTATCCGTGATTCTTTTGTGGGTAGTGATGCTGATCAAAAAAACCTTAATACCGTTGAGATGGGTGAACGTACCGTTTGGCTTGAACATGGTCCTTATGCGGTGTTAGCTTGTGTTATTCGTGGTAATGCGCCGATGAGTTTTAGAAATGTCATGCAAACGTTGTTGGAAAACATGCATGCACACCATGGTTCGTTATTGCAACAATTTTCGGGTGATTCTCAATCGCTTCAATCTTGTATTCCACTGTTACAAAAAGCGATACAGGTTAAAAAGAAATTAGAAACGACGAATTGGCGTTTACAATTAATTCGATTAGGGGGAGTTTTAATAGTGGTTTCGTTGCCCTTATTGGTATGGGGATATTATTCTTTTAAACATCAACAACGCTTAACTGAGTATATTAATGTTTTGCACGATACCCCAGGTATTATGGTGGCTTCTAGCGAAAAACGGGATGGAAAGTTAGTGATTTATGGTTTGCGTGATCCGTTAGCCGATGAGCCACAAAGGATAGCGGGTCGCTTTGAATTAGATGATGATGTTGTTTTTAAAGAAAAAGCTTATCAAGACTTAAATCCGAAATTTGTGGAAATCAGGCTACAACGTTGGTTAAAACCGCCAAATACGGTGCAAATGTTTTTAAAAGGGACAATCTTGTATTTGAAGGGATATGCAGATCAGGTTTGGATAGATAAAGTTAATAGTAGTGTTGGTATAATGGCAGGATTTACCCAGGTTATCACTGATGAATTGGTTAATACTCAGATGCAATTTCAAGTTTATGTGAAAGCTTTAAATGATGCGCCCGGTATTATTGTGTTATCTAGTCATGTTAAAAATGGCGAGCAATTGGTGACGGGTATGCGTGATCCTTTAGCTGAGGCACCTGAAAAAATTGCCAAGCGGATGCAAATCAGTAATGTTGTGATGCGTTGGAGTCCCTATCAGGATTTAACGCCTTTGTTTGTTGAAAAACGTGCGCGTTTACGTCTTGGACCTCCATCGACGGTATCTTTGCGTTTACAGGGAGATATTTTATATTTAAGTGGTTATGCACCCCAGGCGTGGATTGATAAAGCGATTAATAGTATCAATATGGTTGCGGGTATTAATCAATTAGAAATAAATGAATTAATGAATATTGATCAATTTCTATTGGCAAAAGCTGAGACGCAATTGATACCACCTGATAATGTAAGTTTGATAGTGCATAATCAGATATTAAAGGTAAAGGGCTATGTTGATTCGGTTACTTTTCAGGGATTACAAGAGCGCATAGCGCAATTTCAAGAGTCACAGACGGAGTTGGCTGGTATAGAAATGAGTGAATTGGTGAATGTTGAACTTGAAATTCGTCATCTGATACAGCGTATTGAAAAAAAGGTTATCTATTTTGCTCAAGGTAGTACCGGGTTAAATTCAGAACAAAAAACAGCATTGCAAAAATTATACATAGATATGCAAAAATTGCAAAAATTATTGCTTTTCAAGCAAAATTTACATCAAGCAATACGTTTACAGATTATTGGAAACACGGATGGTATTGGTACAGAGCTTTATAATCGACAACTTGGACTCAAACGTGCTTCGATTGTATATAACGGGTTAAATGCTCACGGCATGAAAAAAGATCAGATGGAAATGACTCTTCCCTCAAAGGTACGTTTTGGTGCGACGGAACCTAATCCACGTTATAGAAATGTTAGTTTTCGGGTGATTATGCGAATGAAAAATGAATGATGGGGAATAGGGAGCAGGGAATATGCTGAGTACAAAATGATTCTTAAGTCATTTAGAAATCCGATTTTTGGGAAAAATCGGATTTTTTATGAACTTAATGTCAGACAAATAGGTAAACGGCTGTTAGTCACGTTCTCGAATATCTGGAAAACTTAGGAGATAAAAAGATGAGTGATTCTTATGAAGTTGAAAATAACGGAATTGATGGGGAGGATCCAATGGGTTCATTGAATCATAGCCGTGTTCAATTTAAGCTAGGAAGTTTGCTGGATCGTTGTGCTGGTAATAAATTACATTTTGCCACTGAGTTAAGTTTGGATATTAGTCAGTATGATCTCAGTGAATATCGGCTTGATGGCAAATATGAGATTAAACCTGATATTTGTGCCTATATTCATTTTCCGGTTATACCCGATAAAGTAGATGATCTGGTAACAGTTTCTCAAATGCCTGATTTGGCTATTGAGGTACTGTCACCACGTCAATCAATTGGTTATCTGATTAGGAAGACTAAAGCTTATTTTGAACTGGGTATTAAATCATGTTGGATAGTTAATCCGGGCATGCAGACTATAACGGTTTACTCGCACTCAAATCAGCGTAAAAGCTTTGATATCGAACGCGATACTGAAGTCATTGATGAAGTCATGGATTTTTGTTTACCCATTCAAGATATTTTTTTCTAGTACCCACCCTACGATACTACGATATTATTTTAAAAAGTTCAAGAAATCCGATTTTTGAAAAAAATCGGATTTCTATTGATATTGAAACCTGACAGGTTTAACGCGCCTAACTGCGTTAACAATTTTCGGGATCAATTCCCATCGCTCGCAACTTTTTTGCTAGTCTTGCCATTTTTTGTTCAGCCATTTCTAATGCTGTCGGCAATAGGGAACCTTCCAAAGTCGCACATCGTAACCAATGCGCTTTTACATCCATGTAAAGCCCTTCCCAAAGCACAAAGGCTAAACCCAATCGCTTAGAAATGAAGCGATTTTGATCATCCAACGTCAATGGCTCATAAATACCGTTATGTAGGGCAAATCCTGCCCAATCTTTTGAGTTAAACGGATCGTACCAAAAATACTCTGGCACACGTAGTTTATTTTGATAAATATGCTTTTTGTCTTTTTTATCTGTGTTTCGAGTACTGTCGGATAAGAGTTCAATAACGACATCTGGGGTTTTACCGTCTTCTTCCCAGACAACCCAACTTTTCCGCTCACGCTTGGAGGAATCTAATGCGACAAAGACATCCGGTCCCTTAAAATCCTGATGACGCACCTGTTTGGCACTGAAGTAAATAAACATGTTACCATTGACGTAGCCATCTGAACGCTTCGCTAACCAAGTATGTAAAACATCAATCAGTAAGTCCATCTGTAATTTATGTCTTTGAGTTTCCATTGGCATTCCATCATAGCAGGGCAAGTCATCTTGAGTGGGAAATGAAACCTGAATAGGAAACGGTTTCACTTGCGATTCTAAAGCCGGTAATCCATCTTGCATGGGCGGCGGCGGCAATACCACTTCATTTTCATTCGTTTCTAAAGCAACAGCCTGCATAATATACTCCACATTTAGGTTATGTAATAAATGGGTTCCTACTAAAAAAAACTTAATTAAGAATATATATTATAAAACACTTATGTCATTAGAAAAAAATATAGCCCTTGCTAAGGCTTTGAAGTCAATACGCGAATTTTTGGTTCTTCAACAAGCACAGCTTCATGCTATTGAAGAACGTATTGTTCAATTAGAACAAGAACAGACACACTTTGATGTCTTAAATATCTTAGAAGATCGTGTTGATAATCTGGAACTGGAACATATTCCTTCAGATATTATTGAAAATATTGAAAATAATTTAGAAAAATCCTTAACGCGCCTCTATCTTCTTGAAAAACAAATAGAAAATTTAGAATCAGGGCAAGTTCGTTTTGATGATATTGATAGGCAAATTCAAAGCCTATTGGAATCAAGGCAAATTCTTTTTGATGAAATTAATAATAAAATCAATGAGTTAGAAAAAAATAAACTGGTTAAATTGGAAACGCGTTTGAGTCATTTTGAACCTGTTTTGACACGTTTGGGTAAATTAGAAAAGCAAATTAAAAATAGCGAACTGATGACGCAAGAGCTGGCTAAAGTTTTACCCCATGCCATCCGTCAAGCCACTCAGCATATCACTGAACAAATGAAAAATGAAGAAAAAGCCGGTTTGACTGAATCCCTACAAGAACCGGTTGAACATTGTTTGAGACACTCTATTCATGAAGATACCCGATCTTTTGCGAATATTTTATTTCCGGTGATGGGACCCGCGATTCGTAGAGCTATCAATGAATCATTGAAAAATGTTGTACAATCTATCAATAAAACGGCAGAGCTTAGTTTTTCACGCAAAGGATTAGCATGGCGCGTGGAAGCGTGGCGTAGTGGGCGATCTTTTTCAGATATTGTATTGCAAAACTCGTTGATTTATCGCGTTGAGCAGGTGTTTTTAATTCATCGTGAAAGTGGTTTATTAATTCAACATGTACATCAAAAAGGGGTAGAAATAGGTGATAGTGATGCCGTTTCAGCGATGTTTACGGCGATACAAGATTTCATTCGTGATTCTTTTTCCAGCAATAAAACGGAGGAGTTGAGCAGTGTAGAAATCGGTGATTATACAGTTTGGTTAGAACGGGGACCTTATGCCGTATTGGCTTGTGTTATTCGTGGTGTGACACCTTATCATTTTAGAGAAATTATGCGCTCGTCTTTAGAAATGATGCATGCACATTATGGGCTGTTATTGCAAAACTTTGAGGGGGATAATGTGCCCTTACAGCCCTGTCTTCCCTGGTTAGAAAAAACGTTACAGTCGAAAACCAAAGAAGAAGCAAAAACATCATCCCATTTACTTTCTCCACAATTAATAGGAATTTTTGGTATCATTTTGCTCGGATTTTTGGGGTGGGGATATTTTCATTTTGAATATCAGCAACGTTTGACGGGCTATATTAATGAGTTGCAAAAGCTGCCTGGCATTGTCATTATTTTTAGTGAGTTTGATGATGGAAAATTGATGATTACTGGAATGCGTGATCCCTTGGCATCTGAGCCACAAAAGATTGCCCAAAACTATGGTTTGAGTCCTGAAGAGGTAGAAAGTGTTTGGACACCTTACCAGGATTTAACTCCCCAATTTGTAGAGCAAAGGCTCCGACAGCAATTAGCTCCCCCTTCTACAGTTGATATACGTTTACAAGATCATATCTTATACTTAGAGGGCTATGCTTCACAAAATTGGATCAATAGGGCTACTAGCGCGAGTTTATTGCCAGGCGTTCAGGTAGTATCTGATGAATTATTGGAAACGGATCAATTTTTATTATTCCTGGCTAAAAAAACATTAGTGCCGCCTGAGTCGGTGACTTTGAACGTGCAAGAAAGGCTGTTGCAAATTACCGGCTATGTTGATTCAATGACATTTAAGCTATTAGAACAGGGCATACAAAATTTACCTCAATCACCGACGGAATTTGCTGGGATTGATAGCAGTGGATTGATAGATGCAGAGCGTGAAAGGGAGCAGGTGATACAACGTATTGAAAAGATGAAACTTTATTTTAATCAGGGGATGACTCAATTAGTACCTGAACAAAAAACCACACAACAGGCTTTGCTAAAAAATGTACACAAACTGTTGGTATTAAGCCAGATATTACAACAATCAGTAGTGCTTCAGATTACTGGAAATACTGATGGTACCGGTTCCAAAATTCTAAATCAGCAATTGAGTCAACAACGAGCGGAGACTATAATCAATTGGCTACATCAAAATGGAATAGAAAAACGTCACTTGAACGTGGTTCCGCCTACTTTGATACTTTTTGGTAAAAATGAACCTAATCCAAGTGATAGAAATGTGATTTTTCGGATTAATTATTAACCATAAGCTAAAAGAAATCCGATTTTTTCAAAAATCGGATTTCTAATGGTTCCTAATTGATAATTAATTGTTTATAACTGATAATTGACAACTTAATAGGAAAACAAGATGATTCAGAAAAAGATTTGTATGATTGGTGATTTTTCGGTGGGCAAAACCAGTTTAGTCGCTCGTTTTGTACGTCAATCTTTTTCAGATAAATATTTAACGACAGTCGGTGTCAAAATAGATACTAAATTAGTCAAGTCAACTGATGGGCATGATGTCAAACTTATTTTATGGGATATTGCCGGCAATGATACGCTGACTACCGCAGCTACTTCCTACTTGCGGGGCTCGGCAGGTTTTTTGCTGATCATTGATGGAACACGTCTTCCAACATGGGAAAGTGCCTTAAATTTGCGCGAAGCTGTTACTAAACAATTGGGAGAAAAGCCCTTTATCATGTTACTGAATAAAGCCGATTTAACCGAACAATGGGAAATTGATCAAGAATTGATTGATGAAAAAGTTCAAGAAGGATGGATATTGTTAAAAACGAGTGCTAAAACTGGCTTGAATGTTGAAGAAGCTTTTAGTGAACTGGCAACGCAGATGTTGAAAGTGTAAATGGGGAATGGGGAATTGGGAAACTGGAATAAATTGAACTTTTTAGAAACCCCGTTTTTTCAAAAATCGGGGTAAGGCTGAAGGCTTGCCCTTTTCCCATTCCCAATTTCCAAAAGGAGAAAAAAATAAATGGCTAAAATTCCTTTAAGTATTGCTAAATATATCCGTTCAATGTGGATGGCAGAAACCATCATGACTTATCTGCATATTGATGAGCAAGATAATTTAATAGCCTGGGGAGGTTATCCCCAACATTATGGATTGGATAATTTGGCAACTGGAAAATCCGCAATTGAACAAATCAATTTTTTGGAAGGTTTATTAAATCTTCCCCATACCCAAGTATTACAATTTATGCGTGTAAAAGAAGGGCGTTGTGCCCATGTGCATATTATACCTTTGGATAAAGGTGCCTGGGTATTAATGTTTGATGCCACCGCGGAACATGAACGACAACAGGTAATGCAGCAACAGCTTAACGAGTTGAGTATATTCAGCTATCGGCAAAGCCAGTTGTTGCAAGATTTAGAAACCGCTCGTGAGCAGCTCGTAGAAGAAAAAAACCAGCTTGAACAAGTTAGTGAACTCAAAAGTAAGTTTATTTCCACGCTGTCACATGAGTTACGCACACCATTAACGTCTATTGTGGGCTATACGAAATTGCTTGATGAAGCAGAACAGGCTGATGCTCGCCAAGCTAATTATTTAGTCAGTGTCAAAAACAATGCTAACCATTTGTTGTCACTGATTGATAATGTACTTGATCAAGCTACTTTAGAAGCAGGGCAGGTGGTACTCAATCCCAATAGTTGTGAGCTTAAACAAATTTTGAGCGATTTAAAATCCCTGTTTTTTCACACTGCCCAAGATAAAGGCTTAGTATTTGAAATTAATATTCCGGTAACCACCCCGGTACGTGTCATCATTGATGAGTTAGCTTTTCGACAGGTGCTGATTAACCTTATCACTAATGCCATTAAATTTACTGAAAAAGGCTTTGTGCGGGTAACTATTAATTGGCAAGATGAGCGTTTAGAATTTGCCGTTGTTGATAGTGGCTCCGGTATGTCTCAAGAAGCCATGCAAAAAATCTTTACCGCTTTTCATCGTGAAAGCACGGCAAAAACCCTTCCAGGTGCGGGCTTAGGATTAGCCATTAGTCATCACCTTGTCAAATTAATGGAAGGGGAACTTACGGTTGAATCGGAAATAGGCAAAGGTTCTGTGTTTAATGGCTTTATACAAGCACCTATTGCTCATTCCATGAATTTAAAGGATGAGCAGAATAAACGATCTCAGCTGGGTGCAACGATTTTAGTTGCTGATGACAGTATTGATATTCGTCATCTCATGGAAATCTATTTGAAGGAAGGGGGTTATACAGTGAGTAGTGCTAATAATGGTGATGAAGCCATCTTTTTAGCACAACAGCTAAAGCCCGATTTGATTTTAATGGATATGCAGATGCCAGTGACAAATGGCTATGAAGCGGTAAAACAATTACGTCGTGATAATTTTACAGCACCCATTATTGCGCTATCCGGTTCTACTTTAACAGCCGATAAAAATTATGCTCTTGAAGTTGGCTGTGATCATTATTTGCTTAAACCTGTGTTTTCTAAAGAATTATTAGAAACAATTAAACCGTTTCTTAACAACGCTTAAGTACAACGAAATTGGCGCATAAGAAATCCGATTTTTTCAAAAATCGGATTTCTCATATTCAAAAAAATCCGTTCATTTCCCTAATCCGTTGTACTCATCGTTTCTATTCCCAAGCGTTTAAATAATTTCATATCCTGTTCCACCCCAGGATTATCTGTTGTCAACAATTTTTCACCATAAAAAATCGAATTAGCCCCAGCCAAAAAACACAATGCTTGTAATTCATCACTCATCTCAGTTCGCCCTGCGGATAAGCGTATATAAGAAGTGGGCATTAAAATCCGTGCAGCTGCAATGCAGCGTACCATATCAAACGGATCAGGCTTTTCACTCTTTGCCAAGGGGGTGCCTGCTATTGGAATCAACTTATTAATAGGTACACTATCCGGGTGAATGGGTAAATTAGCCAACGTTTGCAAAAGGGCAGCGCGATCTTCTAAACTTTCGCCCATACCAAAAATGCCACCACAGCAAACCTTTAAATGAGCATCACGCACATTAGCAAGTGTATCAAGACGATCCTGATAAGTATGGGTGCTGGTAATTTGCTTATAATAAGCGGCAGACGTATCAAGATTATGATTATAATAATCCAATCCGGCGACTTTTAATTGTTCAGCTTGTTCCAAATCAAGCAGCCCTAAAGTCATACAAGTTTCTAAACCAAGCGATTTAACCGATTTGACGATTTCTAATACCTTATCAAAATCTTGCCTTTTTGGACTTCGCCAAGCAGCTCCCATACAAAAGCGCGTCGCGCCCTTAGCTTTCGCTTCTTTAGCGGCAGCAACTACCTCCTTTAATGCCATTAAAGGTTGCGATTCAATAGAAGTTTTAAAACGCGCACTTTGCGAACAGTAGCCACAATCTTCTGAACAAGTTCCAGTTTTTATATTCAATAAGGTACTTAATTGCACTTGATTGGCTTTAAAATGCGCCCGGTGAATGCCTTGCGCTGAAAAAATAACATCAAAAAGTGGGCGTGTGAGTAAATGAATGACTTCATCTATAAGCCAATCATGACGTATGACTGATGGCTCTGATAAAATGTTTTCTTTAGACATAATGAGTATTTATTGGATATTTATTTATTGGATATTTAGAAATCCGATTTTTTCAAAAATCGGATTTCTTTCTTTAATAAGCACCATCTCCAAAAAGAACAGCCGGCATCGTTCTTAATAACAACCATAAATCATAAAAAAATGAACGTTTTTTGATATATTCTAAATCCATCTCAACTTGTTCTTCAAAAGGAATTTTGGAACGTCCCGACACCTGCCAAAGACAGGTAATTCCCTGTATAGCGTGCAAACGCTGAAGTTGGTAGGGCGTATATTTCACCACTTCTGACACAAGCGCAGGACGCGGACCCACCAGTGATATTTCACCTTTTAGGGCATTCCATAATTGTGGCAATTCATCAATGGAATAGTGGCGCATAAACTGTCCAATTCTGGTTATTCTAGGATCATTAGAAATCTTAAAACGTACATCATCTAGTACATCATCACGTTTTTCTAGCTCCAATTTATCATTTTCCGCTTCTCTGGACATAGAACGAAACTTCCACATCATAAAAAGCTTACCATTTTTGCCAACCCGACATTGGAGAAAGAAAATAGGACCAGGAGATTCTAAGCGAATCATAAGAGCAAGCAATGGTAATCCCAGTAACAATATTGATAACAAAAAAGCAGTCAATGTCAAATCAAACAAACGTTTGAAGAACTGCCCCCAAAGTTCATGATTAAATAACATTAATTCAACTGACTCAAAAGCATAAAACAGACTAACATTGGGTATAAAACGAATGATCACGGGATAATTTTGGAAATTATGCAGCATTTCATTTAACGGTATCTGGGTTAAGGGAATGGTAATCCAAATTTCGTCCACTTCATGGCTTTCCACAAAAATTCGATTAAGTGCTGCATTATTGCCAAAAACTAAGGTACCTTCGATGCGACTGTTATGCAAATGCTTATCTTCGTCAAAAAAAGCCAAAATATGCCATTTAGGTTTTTTTGTTTTCCATAGATGATGAGCCAAGTGTTTCCCCACTTCACTTACACCGACAATAACCACATTATTTGTAATGTTATATTTTGGTTTTGTTATTTTTATTAAGAAAGGAACTAAAAACAGCCGCATAAAAAATAATGTAACCGCTCCAGTTATAGCCCATAGGGCAAACCATAAACGCGAATAAAAGGTACTCACATTTAATAAAAATAGGTATAAGATCAAAATAGTGAGAACTACCAGCCAGACAAAGCCAAGCCGGTACCCCTGACGTATTAAGCGATATCCATATAAACGTTGAATTTTAAAAAAAGGAAAAATAAAAAAAACGAAAAGTGTTGCTACCAATAATGCACCAATATAATGCGATGGCATGAATGGCCAACCTTCCACACCAGGATGGCTAAAATAAGCGACGATGCCACCTAGAATAACACTGAGCATGTCGATTAGTAGAATAATAATGATTTGTCTTTGGCTCATACGGATTAATGGTTAATGGTTAACTTGACAATAAATGTCATCAATAATCTTTAACAAACGTACCAAGGCACCTTGATTTTTTCGCACAAATTTTCGTCCATTTTCACCGATTTGCTGACAGTACGTCGTATCATTTAAATACATTTTCACGATATTGGCTAACTGCTCCCCGTCTTCTACTTGTTTCGCGCCTTGTGCTTCTAATAGTTGACGACAAATTTCGGCACATTCAAAAACGTGAGGACCCATAATAACAGGTAAACCAACAGCAGCCGGTTCCAATAAATTATGTCCACCAATAGGGACTAAACTTCCCCCTACAAACGCAACATCACAAGCTGTATAGAGCTTATGTAATTCGCCCATGGTATCGCCTAAATAGATATCGGCATTGACATTAACATCCCCTTTGCTACGCCTAGCAACAATAAATCCCTGCCGTCGACATAAATTAGCAACACGATTAAAACGTTCCGGATGGCGTGGTACTAATACCAATAATAAATCATGGAATGCTTGTTTTAAATTAGAAAAAGCTTCCAATACGATTTCTTCTTCGCCCTCATGGGTACTTGCAGCAATCCACACAGCCCGATTCACTCCCCATTGGGAGCGTAAAACGGCTGCTTGTTCCAAAAAGTTTTTGGGAAGAGGGGTATCAAATTTGATGCTACCGGTAACTTGTATTTTACTGGGTGGGACCCCTAAATAAATAAAACGGGCAGCATCAACATTAGTTTGAGCCGCGACGACGGTTATACCGGTCAACATTTCCCCTACTAATCCCCTAATACGTTGATAGCCCGCAGCGGAACCGGCTGAAAGTCTTGCGTTGGCAAGTATCACAGGTATAGTACGTTGCTGACAAGCATATAATAAATTGGGCCATAGCTCCGTTTCCATAAGAATCAATAAGCGTGGTTGTGTACGGGCAAAAAAACGTGCAAGGGCCCCTGGTAAATCGTAGGGCAAATAAACATGCAAGACGCTATCGCCAAAAACTTCACGCACCCGCCTAGAGCCGGTGGGTGTCATCGTTGTAACCAATATTGATTGCTTTGAAAAACGGACTTGTAAAGCTTGTATAAGCGGCACAGCAGCTTGGACTTCACCCATTGAAACGGCGTGTACCCAAATGCATTGTTGATTAGATAATTTTGGCAAAAAACCAAAACGCTCTAACCAACGTTGCCAATAAGCGGGTGCTCGCACTCCACGCCAAAGTAAGCGTAGAAGTATAATAGGAATTAATAAATAGAATAAGAAAGTATAAATTAAACGCAATTTAAGTTATCAGTTATCAGTATTGCCGCGTTGAAGTGATAGAATTAAATATTGAGCCTTTCGTTTTATGATGGAATGAAAAAGACTATTTCTCGAATGGCATTTTATATTGGATATGTCAATTTCATAAAATTATATTATTCACATAATTTCAAAAAAATGCTATGGGGGTTTTCCCTACTTAATTCGTGTTGTACTCATTAAAACTTGATTTTTACAGCTAAGTTATTTAGCATAACATCCTTATGAAAATATATATTACACTCTTACTTTTATTAATTGTCACCAGCTTAGTTGGCTGTAATACTGTTGTTACCAAACACAGTGCGGAAAAAACAGCTCAAACCTATCCGGTGGTTAATAATACTGTACATAAAAGTCAGGAAAGTGATTTTCCTGTTAATGTCAATTTAAGAATTGATGAAAAGTCTATTGATTTAGCGTTATCGTATGCTGAAGTTCAACAGGATGCCCTGTTTTCAACCAGGTGGACTTCTGAAGATTCACAGGATAAAATTCGTTTGCCAAAGAATGAAGAACGACACCTGTCCATTATTCAAGTAAGCAAAGTGGAAAACGCAAGCCCTAAGGGTAAACTTGCTACTAATGTATCCACTCAAAAAACAGGTAATTTGAGCAAACCTGTTATTTCAAGACTGGCTAAAAAAACGCGTCATAAGTCCCGTCGTGCCTCAAAGCCAGCTCAAAAAACGCGCATGAAACCTAAACGCCGTGCCTCAAAATTTGCTAAAAGGACACGCCGATTGGTCCCCTCTTCGTTTAAACAAAAGCTCACTGAACAAACGCTCAGTGCAAGCCAAATGATTGCTAATATTATCGCTGAAGAAATATCTGATGCGGAATCATTGACAGCTTATCATAAACAGTCTTTGGGAAAAGATGATTTATGGAAGCGGATTCGCGAGGGCTATGGACT
>QNES01000093.1 GCA_003645255.1 Gammaproteobacteria bacterium | reverse complement strand
TTTAGAAGTACAGCTTTTTAGTCAGGATAAAATTCCTTGGGAAAAACTAGCCTTTCCAGTCATACGCAAAACTTTAACCCATTATTTTCAAGATCGCGTCGTTAATCAATTTCCCGTGCATGTTAGTGAAATGATTCCGCCGATTGTTTGAATTAGGTGGGTAGGGTGGGTAGAAAACCCACCGAATCTCTACTGAAGAACCCCAAGAAATACCCGAAACAATTCGTCAAGATCAAGGGGAATACGAAAAGAATCAATATCTTTCACAATGCGTTTTGCATCACGATCCAACAT
Source organism: Gammaproteobacteria bacterium (assembly GCA_003645255.1). Taxonomy (GTDB): domain Bacteria; phylum Pseudomonadota; class Gammaproteobacteria; order Beggiatoales; family Beggiatoaceae; genus QNES01. The sequence continues at coordinate 16,102 of QNES01000093.1, read as the reverse complement.
GCCAAATCGCCACATATCGCCAACGGTCACAGCGCCATACAATTGTTTATCTTGCTCATCTCGATATTGCGCCATGGCGATCAATTCGACCGCTAACTGGTTAAAACCACGTTCTAAATCTGCATTTTTAGCTTCAACAATGACAACTTCTTGCGACGAGTGTATGAAATAATCAATATTGCCATGGAGCAGTTCATTAACATACAATGGATACTCAATATCAATATCCATATCAATATAATCAAGCAATTCAAGTAGAATGGGTGCTACAAGCATTTCTCGTTTTGCGGCTTCTGATGTCAGGGAAATATGGGGCAATTTCTTATAAAAAGTGTTTTGAAGTCTTTCAAGTGTGCCTGTCAAGGTGTTCCGTGGAAGAGATAGCTGAGTTAATTTATACCCATAGCCAAACTCTGCCACAATGTCTTTAGTCGGATAGCTGAGTTTGAAATAGTCGGAAAAACTGTAGCTGGTATTTGGTTGTAAAATTGATTTTTTCATGAGGCATTCTCCATTAGCTGGTTGTTTTCATCCGCATTTTTCTGTGCATACACTTTAATAGGTAATTGGCTTCTTGAATATTTCCTCTATCGATCAATAATCGCGCCATGAATAGAAATACCCCTTTTTCAAATCAAAAAAGGGTATTTCTTTTTAATACCGTTTTTCGCTCGTTATTTCATTTCCAAACGAATACGAGTCACAAGTCCGGCGATACCGTCTAAATTTTCAATGGCTTGGATTGCTTTATTTATTTGTTTTTCAACAACTTGGTGAGTCAGCATGACAATTGAAACATGTTCAGCACCATTGATAGGTTCTTTTTGGATAATGGCTTCAATGCTGATGCCATTGTTGCTCAGAATTTGAGTGACATGCGCCAGCACCCCCAGTTTGTCTATGGCTGACATGCGTAAGTAATAAGAAGATTCTATTTCTTCTATGGGGACAATCGGTATATCTGATAAGGCATTGGCTTGAAAAGCCAAATGAGGTACTCGATTACCAGGATCTGTTGTGAGGGTGCGTGTGATGTCAACTAAATCTGCGACTATCGCTGATCCCGTTGGCAACGCGCCTGCACCTGCACCATAATAAAGTGATTGTCCCAGGGCATCAGATTCCACGAGTACTGCATTCATTACCCCTTCAACATTAGCAATCAGACGTTTATTAGGGACAAAGGTGGGATGCACACGTAGTTCAATCCCTTTATCAGTCCGTTTGGTAATACCTAAGTGTTTGATTCTATAGCCTAATTCTTCCGCATATTGGACATCTTCAGGCGAAATGTGGGTAATCCCTTCCATATAAACCTGGTTAAATTGTAATGGAATACCAAAAGCAATAGAAGCAATAATCGTCAATTTATGGGCTGCGTCAACCCCTTCGATATCAAAAGTGGGGTCCTTTTCAGCATAGCCTAAGCGTTGTGCTTCAACTAGAACGTCAGCAAATTCACTGCCCTTTTCACGCATTTCGCTCAGAATAAAATTGCTGGTACCATTAATAATACCTGCCACATAACCAATTTCATTTGCCGCTAAACCTTCGCGTATTGCTTTAATGATAGGTATCCCCCCACCAACAGCGGCTTCAAAAGCGACCATAACTCCTTTTTCTTGCGCGGCGGCAAAAATCTCATTGCCATGCTTAGCGATTAAAGCTTTATTCGCAGTGACAACATGTTTACCATTAGCTATCGCTTGTAATGTCATATCAAGCGCAATGGTTGTTCCGCCTAATAGTTCGACAATAATATCGACAGCCTGGTGATTGATAACATCAGACAATTGTTCCGTTAATACAATGTCATCGGTACGATAAGGATGAGTTTGATTCAGTTCCTTAGCACAAGCATGAGTGACAACAATACCTCGCCCGGCACGGCGTGCAATTTCTTGGGCATTACGCTGTAAAACATGCACCGTGCCACCTCCGACGGTACCTAATCCTAATATACCCACTTTAACTGGATTTAACATAGATTTTAATTTTTCTCCTGTTTAAATTGTGAAACGCAGTAACGAATAATTGGGCGAACACGCAGGTTCGCCCCTACGTTTATAAAATATTATCTTTCCTAAACATATCCCGAATCCCGCGCAATGCCTGGCGAGTGCGGTGACGGTTCTCAATTAATGCAAATCGCATATGATCATCTCCATATTGACCAAAACCAATGCCCGGTGAAACGGCGACTTTCGCTTCAGCTATGAGTTTTTTCGCAAATTCTAATGAACCCATAGTTTGATAAGGCACCGGTATTTTTGCCCATACAAACATTGTGGCTTTTGGTTTTTCGACCGCCCAGCCTAAGGCATTCAAGCCCTCGCAAAGTACATCGCGGCGTTGACAATACATATCTCGAATTTCTTGCACACAAGTTTGATCGCCTTCCAGTGCTGTAATACTAGCGACTTGAATCGGTGTAAAGGTGCCATAATCCAGATAAGACTTTATCCGCGTCAGAGCCGCAATTAAGGTTGGATTGCCACACATAAAGCCGAGCCGCCAACCTGGCATATTATAACTTTTCGACAAAGAAAAAGATTCAACCGCGATATCTTTAGCTCCCGGCACCTGTAAAATTGACGGCGCGACATAGCCATCAAAAACAATATCCGCATAAGCCAAATCCTGTATGATCCAAATCTTATGTTTTTTTGCAATTTCAACAATCTGCTCAAAAAATTCGAGTTCAACACATTGAGCTGTTGGATTGCCTGGAAAATTCAGTACCAACATTTTGGGGGGTGGCCAAGATTCCGTGATGGTTTTAACCAATTCCGAAAAAAAGTCAACCCCTGGCACTAAAGGCACATGACGTATATTTGCCCCCGCAATCACGAAGCCATAAGGATGAATTGGATAAGCCGGATTAGGCACTAATACAGTGTCCCCAGAATCCACTGTTGCAAGGGCTAAATGTGCCAAGCCTTCTTTAGAACCGATAGTCACAATAGCTTCTGTTTCAGGGTCTAAAGAAACATCATAACGCCGTGCGTACCAGTTGGTAATCGCACGACGTAAGCGTAGAATCCCCTTTGAAGCGGAATAGCGATGGGTATTTTTACGCTGTGCGACTTCGATCAATTTATCAACAATATGCTTAGGCGTGGGCTGATCTGGGTTGCCCATACCAAAGTCAATAATATCCTCGCCCCGTGTACGGGCTTGCATTTTCAAATCATTGACGATATTGAAAACATAAGGGGGGAGGCGTTTAATACGGGGAAATTCATCTTTCATCAGTTATCTCAGTTATCAGTTATCAGTTATTTTCAAAACACCACAATATTCTTATGTAGGTTGCACACCCTTGTGGTTGCCCTTCGTCGTTAGGTTATTTTATACTATACGCCGTCATAATTTGATAATTTGTGCTAAAATGTATGATGAAAAAAATATCTGGACCTATTTTTGCCATTCTGACCCCCTTTGATGCTGAGGGAAAAATTGATTTTACAGCACTTGAGGACTATTTATCTTTTCTTCAAGAAAAGGGGGTGGAAACCATTCTTACCAATGGTACCACCGCCGAATTTCCTTCCCTTACTTTGGAAGAAAGGATTGCCTTAGTTGAATATTGTCGTAAAGTATTTAAAGGTATTATATTGAATAATATCAGTAGTTGTTGTTTAACTGATAGTTTTAAATTAATCAAACATTCAAGCTATTATGCTGATGCTTTAGTGGTACTTCCACCTTTTTACTATGCAAATTGTTCAGAAACAGGTATTTTATCTTTTTTAACTGAAATTTTGAACCAATCAGAATTGCCGGTGTTTCTTTATCATTTTCCAAAACATACCCAAAATTCGATTACCCCAAAAATGGTAGAAATTTTATTGAATAAAGGATATAAGCACTTAGTCGGCATAAAAGATAGTCAAGCCAATATTGAAACCTCACTTAAGTTTAAAGCACTCAAGGCAGGGCATTTTCAAGTGTTTGTTGGCTCCGATAGGCTTGCCCTTGAAACGCTAAAAAGCGGTTTAGATGGTTCTGTCACTGGCGGTGGAAATGCTTTTCCAGAATTTTTAATGTCCATTTATCGTTATTTTGATGCAAACAATTTAGAAATGGCGCAAGCAACGCAAAACGCTTTTGATAATTGGAATCGGTTCCGGAAGCAAAACCACCTATTGGGGGAAATTGTTATCACTAAAATCGCCCTACAAACTCGTCTTAAACATTTTCCGACGTTTGTAAGGCTTCCCATGCAAACAGCAACAAGCGAGGTATCAGAAAATATTGGATCATTTGTGAAACAAATGGAATAAGGATGTAGATAATTTTTTATGATATAATAAACATTATACAGATTTAATTTAAGTGCTTGATTTCATTAGCTTTACTAAAAAAAATTTTCAGTAAATCAATGGGTTACATTAAATCGGTATAATGTATAATATCTAAGCATATAAAATGTGTCAAAAATATTTAATGTACTACCTATTCTGTTTTAAAAAAGGAGCATTCTAATTAATGAAAATTTATTTTGACACCTGTAGTTTACAACGTCCTTTAGACAACCGAAGTCAACTTCGTATTGCCACTGAAGCCGAAGCGATTTTGGGCATTTTATTCTGGTTATCAGAAACTGATACACTTGACTTAATTTCATCGGATGCTTTGGTTTTTGAAGTAGAAAGAATTCCAAATGTTTATCGCAAACATTATGTGCTTGAACTATTAAAAGAAAGCAATATTTTTATTGAATTAAATGATGAGATAGAAGTCCATGCTAAAACTTTTCATGCTATAGGTATTAAACCTTTAGATGCGTTGCATTTAGCTTGTGCAGAATCAGCAAAAGCTGATTATTTTTGCACTTGTGATGATAAACTGTTAAAAAAAGCTAAAACGTTAAAAGAGATTAAAACTAAGGCTGTCTCGCCACTTGAATTAATTGTTGAGGTTAAAGAACCATGATTGAACAAACTAAACCCTTAAGTGAAATCACGAACCATGCCATACATATTTTGTGCAAAGAAATCGGTTTAGTGAATACAACCCGTTTTATTAATCAATTTACGATGGGTTATGGTGATTATACCAAAGAACGTGAACTTCTGTTTGCAGATTTGACTTTAGATGAAATCATTTCCGAAATTAAACAAAAACAAGCTATGCGAAATAAGGGTTGAAAAACTCATTTAAAATCAAATGAATAAAATGGGTTAGTCGCATTTTTATCTAAAAAGTTTGTAGTCAACAAACGGTCAATAAAACATCCTTTATAGCGAAGTACATCTCTTGTCGTTTTGTATTTCACCAAAATGAAAAACGCTATAGTAACGAATAACAGTCTATCAACCTGAATTTGAACTTAATATGAATAATTTACAAGCCGTTATTGAACAAGCCTTTGAAAATCGTACCGAACTAAATTCACATAATGTCAGTCATGACATTAAAGACGCTGTCACTGAAACACTTGATTTGCTCGATCAAGGTACATTACGAGTGGCTTTATTCCAACAAGATAAATGGATTGTCAACCAATGGGTGAAAAAAGCCGTTTTATTATCATTTCGCCTCGAAGAAAATCGTTTTATTAAGGGCGGTTTTACGAATTATTATGACAAAGTCGATTCAAAATTTGCCGATGTCAGTTCACGGGATTTTCAGGAAATGGGTGTGCGCGTGGTGCCGCCAGCGACGGTGCGTAAAGGTGCCTATATTGCGCCTGGTGTCGTATTAATGCCTTCTTATGTCAATATTGGTGCTTATGTAGACAGTGGTACGATGGTTGATACTTGGGCAACGGTTGGTTCTTGCGCCCAAATTGGCAAAAATGTCCATTTATCTGGAGGAGTAGGCATTGGTGGTGTCTTAGAGCCAATACAAGCTGCCCCGACGATTATTGAAGATAATTGCTTTATTGGTGCCCGTTCAGAAGTGGTTGAAGGCGTTATTGTCGGCTCAGGCTCAGTGATTTCTATGGGGGTTTATATTGGACAAAGTACCAGAATTTATAATCGCAATACGGGGGAGATCACTTATGGTTATATTCCCCCTGGTTCAGTCGTTGTTTCCGGCAATTTGCCATCATCAGATGGGCAATATTCCCTTTATTGTGCTGTGATTGTTAAGCAGGTGGACGAAAAAACTCGGGGGAAAGTAGGGTTAAATGAATTGTTGCGGGATATTTGAAGGAGTTAGGGCGATAACAAAGGTTCGCCCCTACAAACAGGGCATTTCGTCGGGGCAAATCTATGTGTTTGCCCTGTGTGTTTCCAGATTAAATATTTCGCATCTTAATATTAAGTGTTTGAATTCTATAGGCAATTTGGCGTGGGGTCATATTTAATAATCTAGCTGCTTTTGCTTGCACCCACCCAGCTTGTTCTAAGGCAGCTATGACACGTTCCCGCTCATCTCGTTTTGAATCATTTAAATCGACTTTTAAATTGACTTTTGGCTGATTGGATGGGTTGAAAGGGATTTGTTCTTCAAGTCCGGTTAGGCTGATGACAGAACGATTGATTATTTCGCCCTCACAAAGAATCGCGGCTCGTTCTAAGCAATTTTCTAGTTCGCGTACATTACCTGACCAGTTATGGCGCATTAATAGACGAATAGCACTATCAGTTAATTGGAGTTGGCGCTTTTGTTTTTGAGCAATTTTATCCAGTAAAAATTGTGCCAATTCTGGAATATCTTCTGTGCGTTCACGTAAGGGCGGGAGTACAATGGGCATCACATTGAGGCGGTAATATAAATCTTCACGAAATTGACCGATTTCAACTTGCGATTCAAGATCAACATTGGTTGCGGTGATAATACGGACATCCACTTTGAGAGTACGATTCCCGCCTACCCGTTCAAATTCACCTTCTTGCAATACACGCAATAGTTTAGCCTGAAATGTCGGTGGAATATCTCCAATTTCATCTAAAAATAGGGTGCCACCGTTAGCACGCTCAAAACGACCTTTGTGTTGGCTAATCGCGCCACTAAATGCCCCCTTTTCATGTCCAAACAGTTCTGATTCCAGCAAATTTTCAGGCAATGCGGCGCAGTTGACTTTGATAAATTCACTATTATTACGCGGAGAATTGTAATGAATGGCATTTGCAATCAATTCTTTACCCGTTCCTGATTCACCGCGAATGAGGACCGTTGTGTTCCATTTGGCGACTTGTCGTACTAATTCAAAGATTCGTTTCATAGAAGCCGCATGACCAATGATATTGTCAAAACCATAATTGCCACGCACCGCTTGACGCAAACGATCACGTTCATCAGTTAAATCACGTTGCTGCTGTTCAATTTCTTTCGATAAACGAACACTTTGTGCAATTAATTGCGCGACCATTTCCATAAAGCGGGCACGGTCCTTAAGTAAGCCATCGTTGTGAGTATTGGGTTGGGCAGTGAGTACGCCAATCGGGGTGTCTTCCTGAACATGAATGGGAACCGCAATAAAGGGCAATTCAGAATCATATAAGCCCAAACGATCTAAAAAACGGGATTCGTCTGCAAGACGTTCAATAACAAATATTTTACTGGTTTCTAAAATGCTACCAATAACACCTTCCCCCGGACGATAACGCACGCTATCAGCCAGGTATTTATTACCACAAGAAACAGCACGGATAGACAAATCGCCACTATCATCGCGTAATGTGACCATACCATACTGCATATCAGTGTGATCATGCAACACTTGTAAAACTTCCTGTAAAGTTTCTTGCAGTTTCAGGGAACGGTTAAGCACGCAACCCAGCCTAAATAGGGCATCAAGTTCCGTTTCAATAAGAACAGCACGAGTGATATTTGGAGTAGGGGACACTGATTTTTTCCTAAAAACGCGGATATTGAAATACGTAGAGGCGAACATAAGTGTTCGCCCTATGATGTGTGTTTGCCCTTTTTGATTGGAAATTGAAGAATAAAACGAGTTCCTTCAGTATAATCCGAATCAAGGCGTATTGAACCCGCATGTAGGTTAACCACTTCTTGGACAGTAACGAGTCCCATGCCAATCCCCTTACCCGCTTTTGTCGTAAAAAAGGGTTCAAACACTTTAAAGCGCAAATTATCGGGGATACCAGTACCGGTGTCTTCAATAATCACCTTAATCAAATCACTATCACAGGTAGTACGGATACGCAATTCTCGTAGTCTATGGTTTTTCATAGAATCAATAGAATTATCAATGAGTTGTTTAAACAGACCACGGAGTCGTCCAACATACCCTAACCAGGAAGGCAAGACCGATTTAGGTTTCCAATCTATTACAACCCCTTCTGCAAGTAAACGTTGAGTAGAAATAGTCAGTATATCATGAAGTAACTCATTTAAATTAACTGGCAATAGGGGTTCAAAAGTTTTATCGGGAATACATTGGTGTAACTGTTCGATAGCCTGATTGACGGAGGTTAATGTCTCCTGCAAAGTGGTGCTAAGGGGATCATGCCTCTCATTGGCACGACGTTTTAACATAGTCAATGCAGCAGAAATGATATTAAGAGGCTCTTGGAGTTGATGTAGCGCCCCGGCTAAAGTTTCCCGTATTCCTTCCGTTAATTCTTCTTCAGCTAACTTGGCGCGTAAAGCATTTTTATGCAATTCTTCCTGTTGACGCTTAATTGTTGTGATTTCTTTTGCAATGAGTAAAAAGTAATCTTTTTGAAGAGAACTAAACCGGGTGCCATTTTCTGGCTGACAAAACCAGATACCAGAGTAAGTAAACCATCGAGGATGATGATAGCCACCCGGTTCAAAATACACTTCTTGATCAGAAAGTTGCCCCCCTTTCGCGCATAAGTGTTCCCATCTATTTCCCACTGCTTCTTTAATGGTTTCTAAAAATTTGGCTGATTCATCTTTGCTAACAGTGGAATTGTAGCCTGTAACACGTTCAAAGTTAGGATTAGCATATAAAATGTTGAGTTGATTATTTGTAATAGCAATAGCGACTTGCGCTTGTTCAACTGCTTCAGAGAATAAGTAGGATGGTAAAATATCCATTTCAGTTATCAGTTATCAGTTTAATTATCGCTTTATGATATAATGTCTTTTAAGTTTAATAATGCGAAAATTAAGAGTTGGAGTATTGGAGTCCAATTCAGGGGATTTCGGTGCGAACCACCGCGAACGCCCTGGTTTAACTTAATGGCATTGCTGCGTTTATAAGGCTAAAAACACTTCTAAGGAACAACAAATGAAAAAAGTTTTTTTAAGGCAAGTTATAGCAGCCTATTTTTGTATTTTTTTTGTACCGCCAGTTTTTGCTGAAGTACAACTGGGAGCAAAAATGTTGTGGGAACATGGTTATTATAATGGCGTTCATCACCAAACAGGTGATTCTGGTAGCAATAACGCAATACGTTTAGTTCGTGTTTATTTGAAAAATAAATTTGACGAACATTGGGAAAGTATGCTTCAACTTCAAATCAGTGAACGTGATGGTTCAACGAAAACCGTTTGGAAGGAAGCATTTATTAAATATAATGGCTTAGGTCCGTTTGATTTAACGCTTGGAAAACGTAAAGAACCTTTTGGTTTGCAAATGCTAGTCAACGCTGAAAGAGTTCTTTTACCTGAACGTGCCATGATTTCAAGTTCTTTTGCTCCAGAACGTAGTATTGGTTTAACTTTATCTAGTTATCCGACTAGCAAAACCAGTGTTGAAGCTGGAATTTATAACCAAGGCGATAATGGCAATTCTTCCTTTGCTAAAAGTAGTCCTGATGCCGGTAATTCTGAAAAGGACACTTATGCAGTAACCGGACGACTTACTTTTACTCCCTTGCAAAAAAATAATTCATTAGTCCATTTCGGATTGGCTGCTTCTTATCGTGATTTTGGAGGCAATGAATATCAAGTAAAAGATCGTGCTGAAATTAACTTGGCTCAACCATTCGTTACCAGTCGCAAAACATAATAATTGGGGTCAGAGTAAAATTAATAATTTATGGAAATAACCAAAAAAACTATCAATCAATATCTATATCTAATTGGTGATAAATGGTTTACTACATAAATTAATGTGACTCTGACCCCAATTATTCAATAAAATCCGATTTCTCCTAACGTCGAAATGACATAAACCAGCGTTTCCGGATGGACACTATATAACAACGCTTTCTATCATTTTCAGAAATTTGATTGCAGTGAAGTATATATGATTAAAAGTTTTAAACATAAAGGACTGAAACAATTCCATGAAACAGGCAATACAGCAGGTATTTTAAGTAGCCACAAGCCAAAACTGCGAATCCGGTTAACCGCATTGGATACCGCAACCTGCATCGAAGACATGGACTTACCAGGATTCCGGCTTCATCCACTCAAAGGAGCTAAAAAAGGATTATGGGCAATTGATGTTAGCAAAAATTGGCGTATGGTTTTCAAATTTGAAAAGGGAAATGCCTTTTCAGTTGATTATAAGGATTATCACTAATGAGCATGTATAACCCCCCACACCCCGGTGAATTTATTTTGGAAGTTTATCTTGAACCTCATGGTATTGATTACCAAAGCGTTTCTGAATTGTTGAAAATTTCACCTTCCCTCTTTAATAAATTGATTAAAAGACAAATTAATGTGACTCCTGAAATGGCATTACGTCTTTCTAAAACCTTAGGGCGAACCGCAGAAAGTTGGCTAATTATGCAAGATAATTACAATCTTTGGCAAACGAGACAGAGCGTTAATCTTGATGAGGTCGAAAAATTGGTATTGCCAACTTAACGCGAGCAAGCGTAGGGTCACTGCCATTAAGTTAAGGGATGGCGAACACTTATGTTCGCCCCTACAGTCAATGAATACAATGATGATGGTGGGTTTCGCTTTCGCTCTACCCACCCTACGCTCGCTACCCATCGCAACCGCCGGATTGAGCTACCAAGTTAGAAAAATTAATACAAGCAATTAGTTAAGCAAACAATCGACTATTAAGTTTGTAAATAAAAATTGCAATGGTTTAGTCGTTTTTTTGGTCAAAACAGCTACTGTAGGATAAGTGAGTGCTGCTGTAACCACACAATTTTCTCCTGGTCTCATAATCAAAACGTCAACAAGTAGCAAATCGTTATACTCTATGATTTTTCGTATTGAAAGACTAAAACCACCGCTCATTTGTAAACCAAGCCCCCCGACAAGTAATTGATAAGAATCAAAGTCAATAGCTGGAGCTATTAGAAGCTCTGCGGGTTCTGAAGTACCATCCCAGAGTAAATCACTATAGAATAAGTTCCAGTCACGTGTCGTAGTGATTATTTTACTCCAAGATGTTTTACTTTTAACATCTAAAGGCAAGTTCAGGACGGTATGTGAAAAAATGTCGTATGGCTTGGAATCTGCGTGGGCAGTGGTTATTGCTATTATAGCCACTGCAATTATGTACAGCATTTTCAAAAATAAGTCTCTCATAATTGTTCTCCATATAATGAAACGGTTTCACACTTCTGGCTTTTTATGGAAATACCCATTTTCTACGAATAGGCATTTCTTTTGGTTTGCTTTATATCCTTAAAAGGTATATTACCACAGACCTGGCTTATTAAATGCTTCTACACAATACGAATTACCAGTAATTGGTTCAATTTCATCATTAATCAAGGATTGAGCTAGCCACCCTTCTGGGTATGTTAATTTAAAAGGGGCTTTTGCTAAATTTTCAGGAATAAAACGAAATCCAACTTTAGAGTAAAAATTAGGATCACCATAAGTAAACACCAACTCTACTCCATTTTCTTTTAAGGCGTTAAGTCCAAAATTAATCAACTTCTGACCTATTCCTTTTCCTTGATAACTTGTACTTATTGCGACTGGAGATAAAAGAAAAGTATTAATCTCTCTTTCAAACGATAACTTAGAAAAAATGATACTACCAATGATTTGCTCATTTTCAGTGGCCACAAAACAACAAAAATCATGGTCAGCGATACTAGTTATTAACTCATAGGCTAAGTTTCCTATTAACAAGCCCTCTGATTGCCCTTCTGAATCTGAAAATGTCTTAGTGAATAGCTGTTTAATTTCTTCAGTATTGCTTGGATTATATGTTGAAAGTTTCATTTGTTTTCCTTTATCTAAGTGATTTCGCCAGCGAGCGTAGGTGGATAGAGTTTCACTGCATCCAGCGCAATCGCTCAATGTCGAATATCATACCTACGCTCGCTATTAATGCACGAATGCAAATTTTACAAAGCTTCTATCTGCTCCATAGACAAGCCTGTCACCTCCATGATAGTCTTTGTGGCTTTTTGAGTTTGTTCTTGCATATATTCTTCATCAGAATATTCATCTTTCATCCGTGCATATTCAGCAGGGCTAATCTTGTCTTTTTTAATTAAAGAAAAGATTTCTTGAATAACCTCATTGTGATAATCACCTTCTTCAACCTGTTGATCCAAACTATCATTTATGGCTTTCAACCATTCTTGATAAGGTTCCTGCGTTTTATCAGTGACATATTTAGGGCAGACATAAACAATTTTATGTTGGGTTTCCGCAATGCCAGTGCCATCTAATTTTTTAGGGCTAAAATCAGTGACTAATATATCCGTTTCCGATAACAGGCGAAAAATATTTCTCCGTTTCGACTTTATCAATTTCAATCTCTACTCCAAGCATATCTTTCACAAAAGCAGTAAAGATATGTGGTTTGGAAAAGACTTTTTTAAAAATAACGCCATAGCGTAAAGGGGCAACTTCAATCATTATTTAATATCGGTGATTTGGTGTAATAATCATACTGAACAACAAAATTTTATTTATAAGCGGTTCAGTACACATTAATACTAATATAATTCTATTGGTATAAAAAATCAATATGTTGATTTAAAAACACAACCGCTTACAACATAAGTAGGGGCAATCTTTTATGCTTGCCCATCATTTCTTAATAAACTCGTAAGCCGCCTATTCAAGAAATACTATTTTTGCCAAAAATAGTATTTATAAGAGCAACCTATATCCCTTTTTTTGGTTTCCAAACGCCGTGAAGGAATGAGAGGACGCGGAGCAAAGCGGAAGGCATTCCAAACAGGAGGTTGGGAACGAGAAAAAGACATTAACAACGATTCATTCACAATTCACAATTAATGATTTTGTACTTTATCAAATCGGGAAATGCTATAAATAGAACCTGATCCCTTTTTTTCTATAATTCAAGGTATTCCCTCGGCATGAGTTCATCGGGTAATTCTTCTTCTAATGCGAGTCCATTGTCCCAACCAGTGTGAATTAAAAAACGCAATAATTCATTATAGTGAAAGACAACTTCATGGTTTGAGGGAGAATTTTCAGAAATTCCTCTCCAACGTGCTGCTAAATGAGCTAAGGTACTCAAAATATGATCCGTTTCATTTTTACTTAGCATATAAGTTACCTCTTAATATGTCTGTTCATCGTTTTGTAGGGGCGATTGCCAACTCAACTCTTTCTGCCCCTTGATTGATCATAGCAGGTATATATTCACGCAAGATTCCACTTTTTTCAGGTAAAATAACGCCCGTTTTTCCCCAAAATGTAGCACAGTTATAAGTGTTAGGAAGAAAAGGAATATTTTCATGAGGTAACATATATTTAGAACCTTGCCCTCGTTTTTCAATTTGCTGAAGTACTTTTGCAAAGGTTGTATCATCAACAGTTTGTTTAAGGCGATATAATTCTAAATTTCGTAAACCTTTATTAAATTTTCCAGCGGCAATTTGATTAAATAACACGCTATCATCAATTAGTTGACCATCGAATACTTGTCTTTTTCTTTTCAAAAAAAATATAAATTCCTTATCACTCAGTTTATTAGGTTTCATTGGAGTAAAACCATAAATCGTTTTGCCATTGTTCGCTGATAAACCTATATGACCTTTAGCGATGAGCGGATTTTCTTTTGCTAATCGAGCATTTCCTTGAAATCCATATAAAATAACTATATGCATCAGCCTACCCAATATCAATTGTTCTTATAAAATTTTTCGCCATATAAATCTGTCAGTCAGGTAGGGTGGGTAGAGTGAAACCCACCGCAACCGTATTAATTGAGAAATGGTGGGTTGCAGCGAAGCTCCTACCCACCCTACTCTTGCTCACCGCTACTCATCTTGTCATTTTTCCACTTTCCCTCATAACGCTCGCCACTTGGCCATGTCATTATCCCTTGCCCATTCCTTTTGTCGTCAACGAACTCTCCCTCATAACGCTCGCCACTTGGCCATATATTGACTCCTTGCCCATTCCTTTTGTCGTCAACGAACTCTCCCTCATAACGCTCGCCACTTGGCAATGTCATTATCCCTTGCCCATTCCTCTTGTCATTTCTCCACTTTCCCTCATAACGCTCGCCACTTGGCCATGTCATTATCCCTTGCCCATTCCTTTTGTCGTCAACGAACTCTCCCTCATAACGCTCGCCACTTGGCCATGTCATTATACTTTTTCCTGGTTCTAACTTTCCTGATTCTCCAGAACCACAAGAACCAAAACAAAACCGATCAGTCAAAGACACTGACTCCCAAGGCACTTGTCGAGTTTCACTTTGAGTTTCTTGTATCACATATTTGCGAACTTGCGTAAACAAATCAGTGATGCTTAAATGCGCCTGATTCTGTAAAGCCCTCAAAAAATGCTTGGTATAAATACTATTGCGTTCCCCAGACTGTCCACCCCATGCCGAAGTATTCGGTGCCGTTGCAAAAGCAATCAACGAACCGGTTGGGCTATTCATCTCCGCTAACCCTTTTCTAAATCCCTTTTGATTAGTTGTAAAAGGATTATCTCGACACGCATCCAAAATCACAATGTTGACACCATTATTGGCTTCTTCCATCTGGCGCAAAATACGATTGGCAGGTACAGACTCAAACTCAATATCGGCTTTGCTTTTAATTTGGGCATCTACCGGCACCAAAAAATTTTCGCCCCTGGCTTGCAAACCATGCCCTGAATAATAAAACAAGCCCACATCATACCCAGGCAATTGTTCACCAAAATCCTGCACTGCCCTTATCATAGCCCGCCGCTTGGCATTACGCTTTAGGATAACCTGAAAGCCCAAATTTTTCAGTGCCGCCGCTATATCAGTGGCATCATTCACCGGATTATCCAATGACGATTCATGCTGGTAATCCCCATTACCAATCACCAAAGCCAGGCGTGATGCATAAGTTTCAGGACTCATAAAAACAATAAAGCTAATAAAAACAACAAGATAGCGTAACATAGTTATTTATCCTTTAATGATTGACGAGTATATTATAACATTTTTTTGATCTTATCCCACGGCATTAGTTTTGAATCATAGAAGTGACGCGCCGCACCATATCAGGCGGTATAACTTGTGCCAATTCGGTTACCCTTTTGAGTAATTGTGGCATTTGGAGTTCTGATTTTTCAAACCAAGCATCTACCCCAATATTGAGAGCTTTGATGACATCTCCCTTATTACTTTCGTGGGGTGTACTTATAATAATCAGATTTGCATCGACATCATCACTTGTCAATGCTTGATTAATCATATCAATGCCATTCATTTTAGGCATTTTCATATCGACAATCGCAACATCAAATTCATCCGCACGAAGTTTTTCAAGCCCTTCGATTCCATCAGAAGCGGTTTCGACAATAAAGCTTTGTTTGGTAAAGTAATCTTGAAATGTGGTGCGGATGTGATTGTCATCATCTACAATTAGGAGTTTGTATTTTCGTTCCATTGTTTTTTTTTCAGTTTGAAAGGATTACAAAACAATAACTACAAGGATTGTATATACTCTTTGCTGTAACAAACTTAACTTTTTTCAATGAACCAGCCGTTGCACAGACTTTAGGGATCCTGGGTAAAAGGTAAATGTCGGGTTACGTTTTTTTGCTGCGCAAAAAAATCTAACCCGACCTACCTGGCTGCGATCAATCTATTCAAGCAAGCGTAGAGTGGGTAGAGAAACTCAACTTGCCCCTTTATTATTATGAATGGTGGGTTTCGCTATCGCTCTACCCACCCTACAATTTACCCATCCTACGCTCGCTTTCGGATAGCCCTGAGTAGTTACGAATTATCTATCCACTTCCGGTGGACAGGCATCCAATGAAAACATAATCATAGCAATGTCTTCAATTCTACCGCCTAAGCATAGTTTTT
>QNES01000092.1 GCA_003645255.1 Gammaproteobacteria bacterium | reverse complement strand
CTGTTAGTGCTTCCCTGTCCACCGCTTGCACACTCGGACCTAATATGACTAAGCAATCGCAATCTGTATCGTGTTCAAAGGCTTGATTAATTTGTACTGCGTAATCTTGTAGCGTGTTTAAGTTATGTAGGGTGGGCAAGTCTTTTTTTGCCCACCAACAGTTTAAAAAAAAAAGTCCAAAATTTACCCGTTAGTAGTCTAAATAGGAATCCAAAGACTCTACCTGTTTTGCGGCATTACCGGTATAAGTTGCCGGCATTAAATTCAATAAACGGTTTTTTTCGGATTCTGGAATAGGCAAATCATGAATGAATACCTGTAACCGCGCCTGTTCAATGCCCTGCCCTCGCGTTAAATCTTTCAGTTTTTCATAAGCTTGTGGAACGCCATAGCGGCGCATAACGGTTTGGATTGGTTCTGCCAACACTTCCCATGCTTGATTAATATCAGCTTCAATCACAACACGATTGACTTCTAGTTTTTCAATGCCTTTGAGACAAGAATCATAAGATACCATGCTATGAGCAATGGCAACACCAAGATTGCGTAAAACAGTAGAATCGCTTAAATCACGCTGCCAACGAGAAATGGGCAATTTTATGGCTAAGTGATTAAAAAGGGCATTAGCAATGCCTAAATTGCCCTCTGCATTTTCAAAATCAATCGGATTAACTTTATGGGGCATTGTCGATGAGCCAATTTCTCCTTGAATGGTTTTCTGCTTGAAATAGCCCAATGAGATATAACTCCAAATATCACGGCAAAAATCAATCAGTACCGTGTTAAAACGGGCTAAAGCATCGAATAATTCCGCTATATAATCATGGGGTTCAATTTGAGTTGTCAGCGGATTCCAAGTTAAACCGAGTTGGGTGACAAATTGTTGTGTGATGCTCGCCCAATCCAGATTGGGATAAGCAGCTAAGTGTGCGTTATAATTACCGACTGCCCCATTAAATTTGCCCATTAATGGCACTTGCGCCGCTTGTTCACGTTGACGATGCAAACGATAAGCAACATTCGCGATTTCTTTACCCAATGTTGTTGGGGAAGCGACTTGCCCATGAGTGCGTGATAACATAGGAATTTCTGCATATTGTTCAGCTAATTCCGTCAGGGCAGTTAGCACGGATTCCATTTTTGGCAATAGAAACTGACTACGCGCTTCGCGCAACATCAGTGAATAAGCCAAATTATTAATATCTTCGGAAGTACAGGCAAAATGAATAAATTCGCTAATTGCCGCTAATTCAGAATTATCTGCGATTTTTTCACGAATAAAATATTCGACTGCTTTGACATCGTGATTTATAGTGCGTTCAATTTTTTTTACTCGCCCTGCATCTTCGATAGAGAAAGTGTCAACCAGGTTATTTAATAATGTCTGCGCTTCAGTGCTAAATGCAGACACTTCGATAATATCTGGATGGGCAGATAGAAATTGTAACCAACGAATTTCGACGAATAGCCGATAACGAATTAAGCCAAATTCGCTAAAAATGGGACGTAATGCTAGAATTTTATTGCTATAACGTCCATCAATAGGAGAAATAGCGGTGAGGGTTGAAAGTGTCATATGTATGAGAATTCAAAATGATTGATTAAAAGAGGTATTTTCTAACTTTTCTATTGTTCTGTTGTTGAAGTTATTTCAGGCACATTCCTAATTGAATTGTGAAACTAACAAAGTAATTGATAACTGATAACTGAATCACTAAAAGCTAGGAATACTAAATGTGGTTTTTTCTGGTTCGCCTTCCATGGTTTTAACTGTATCAACACCAAAGTCACGCAAGCGTTGTAAGACTTCTTTTACCAAAATTTCGGGAGTTGATGCCCCGGCGGTGATACCCACAACGAACTTATCCGAAAACCAGGTTTTTTGTAAATCTTCTGCATTTTCAATAAGATAGGCTTTGATCCCCGACTGTGTTCCTAGTTCTCGTAAGCGATTAGAATTAGAACTATTATAAGCACCTACGACTAATAATACATCAAGAGCAGAAACTAATTGGCGTACTGCATCTTGACGGTTTTGAGTGGCATAACAAATATCGCTTAATGCGGGACCTTGAATTTTTGGAAAACGTTTTGTTAAAGCGTTAATCACGTCGCGAGTATCATCGACGCTAAGTGTCGTTTGCGTCACATAAGCCACACGTTCTGGTTCTTTAATAGATAAAGTGGCGACTTCTTGAGGCGTACATAATACATGCACCGAACCGGTCACACAGCCACGAGTACCCTCCACTTCTGGATGTCCTGCATGACCAATGATAATAACTTCAAAACCATTTTGAACATAACGTTGTGCCTGCACGTGTACTTTTGTCACAAGGGGACAAGTGGCATCAATGACTTTTAATTGTCGCTGTTTAGCATTATTAATCACCGTAGTGGCTACACCATGGGCACTGAAAATACAAACCGCACCAAGGGGTACTTCATCTAGTGTTTCTACAAACACCGCTCCCCGTTTTTTTAAGCCATTTACGACATAGCGATTATGAACAATTTCATGCAAAACATAAATGGGTGCTTCATAAAATTTAAGTGCCTGTTCAACAATTTCTATGGCACGAACCACGCCCGCGCAGAAACCACGCGGTTGAGCTAAGATAACATTCATATTGGTAAATGAAATGAAAAAATGTAGTTTGCAAAAAATACGATTTAAAAAAAACATGATCCTTATCAGAATAAAACCCCAATGGGGTTTCAAACAATTTATTTTTCTGAACCATCTATAAATTGAATTTTCACGAAACTAACAGATACTTAGTATAATATGTCGGTACGAAAAAATATTTTAACATTTTAGAAAGCAAGTGTTTCAAAAAACTTGCTTTAACGTATATTTTTTGCATATAACCATGAGTTACATGGAAATCGGAAGAATCCAGAACACCTATGAACTTGATGTTTAAGGAATGTGCATAAAATAATTTAGTCAATTTCAAAAACAGACCTGGTAGGTCAAAGTCAAAACCAAAGTCCAATATAGACCTGATTGTCTTTGACCTGCCATGTCTGGTTTTGACTTTGATTTTACGAAGTTATTTCATGCACGATCCTAAGTAACTTTCTCATATTGAGTTTTAATCATTCATTTTTTATTTTCCCTGATCAAAGAAGCCATTATGCAAAAATTTAATTATCACCCTTTATGGTTACTACTCCTATTATTGATGGGACAATTTTCTTGCGCTGAATTATCAACTAGCAGCGTGGTAGGAAGCTCTGTAGGGCAAATATTACCCAGTCTTGCACCAATGTTAGAAAATGCGACACCCGCAGTGGTGAATATTTCATCTAGTACCCAAACTCGTGTACTTGATAATCCCTTGTTTAATGATCCTTTTTTCCGGCGTTTTTTTAATATCCCTGAACAAAAGCGAGAAAAACAAAGTCGTGGTTCAGGTGTGATCATTGATGCCCGTAAAGGCTATGTGGTGACTAATCATCATGTCATTGAAAAAGCAGATAAAGTATCTGTTATTCTACTTGATGGTCGCCAATTTAAGGCAGATTTAATCGGTACAGATACGGAAACGGATGTCGCACTGTTAAAAATCCAAGCGGATAATTTAACAGCTTTAGCCCTAGCCGATTCCGAACATTTACGGGTAGGAGATTTTGTCGTTGCCATAGGTAATCCATTTGGTTTGGGACAAACTGTCACTTCCGGCATTATCAGTGCGTTAGGACGTAGTGGCTTAGGTATTGAAGGCTATGAAGATTTTATTCAAACGGACGCTTCAATTAATCCTGGCAATTCAGGGGGGGCATTAGTTGATTTAAGGGGGGAGTTAGTGGGCATTAATACCGCCATTTTAGCCCCTGGCGGTGGAAATGTGGGCATCGGTTTTGCTATTCCGAGTAATATGGTAAACAAAATTGTACAGCACTTAGTTGATTTTGGTGAAGTACGTCGGGGTACCCTGGGGATACGGATACAAGATTTAACGCCTGATTTAGCTAATGCGTTTAGATTAGAAGGTAATAAAGGGGCGTTAATAGCTAAAGTGGAACGGGGAACGCCGGCTGAAAAAGCCGGTTTACGCTCTGGCGATTTGATCACCGCCGTTAATGATAAATCGGTTAATTCTGCTACGGATGTTCGCAACCGTATTGGTTTATTACGCATTGCTGAAAGGGTAAAGATCACTATTATACGCAAAGGACGTACCCGCCACTTATATGCGACTATTGCAGATACTAACCGAATTGAAGGTGGCAACGTTAGCTTATATTTTGAAGGGGCTAAATTAAAAGATACACCTAATGGCATACAAGTTTCTAGCGTCACTCGAAATAGCAACGCTTGGAAAGTGGGTTTGCGGCAAATGGATTTGATTATAGGATTTAACCGTAGAGAAATCAAAGATTTAGAAGAATTAGCACAACGTTTTAGTCGCTATACTGCTCGCACGATTCAAATTCGCCGTGACGATGAAATTTTATCCATTCGGTTGAATTAATTGGGGAATGGGGAAACTTCGTTACCCATTTATTCCTGTGAACCGTTTTTAATCTATCTATAGTTTTTCACATAAATAACTTCACAAAACCTGCCAGGTTTTCAAAACCTGCCAGGTTTGCTCAAAAAATTATTTTTCTGAACATCTATATTATTCCCAATTAACTACACTTTTTCCAATAATTTTCGGATAACCACCTTATCCGCCTCATTATTCATCTCTTTCAAGCGTTTGGTGAGGATTTCAATTTGTACCTGTCGAGGTGTTGTAGGCGTTATGGCTTGTTCTTCATGTTTTTTCGGTGTCATGAGATTAATAATTTTATCCAAAGCCTGGTAAAAAAATTCAACACTGTAGCCAGCTAAAAAGCCTATGGCAACATGTGGAACATCCATCCCGGCGATTCCTTCTTTAAAAAAAGGCATGAACAAATTTACAATTAAGGCACCCGTCAAAGCACCCATAAACAGACGTAACCAATTAGTCGCTAACTTTTTGGGATGCAAAGTCCGTTTAGTATAAAGATCAGTAAGATTTTTATACAAATAAACCAATGCGCCTAGCGCACCATATAAAAAGGGATCAATAAAATTAAGTGGATCTGCTTCACCCCCCATTGTTAATTTCCTGAAACAGATCAAACCTATTAGTAACATGGCGACCCAAAAAAGTTGCCGAAAGAAGTTACGACCAACAGTGCTAGAACCCAAAAACACCCCCTTCCACCCAGGTCTATACACAGCATAAGCATCCGAAGTGGTGCGTAAAGTTAATACCGTTACCGGATTGACTAATTCAGTCAGGGTAGCATAAAGTTTTTCCAACTTGGCTTCAGCATAGCAAAGTGTTTTTATTGATAAAAGATTAGGAGGTGTATAAAAAAATATCTTCTTGAGTTGTTTCACCTCCATCGCTAAATCCGGTGGATCAAGCTTGCCACTTTCAGCCGCAAATTCTAATAATTCTTCCAGCTCTTGATAACGCACTTGATAGTGATTTACCTGTTCTTTGCTCAGAATGATTTGCTTTTCCACTGGCAATGTTTCAGTACCAGCAATCTCTTGGGTCAATTCATCAGGTATCACTGCTATTTCATCTTCTTCCATAACAGATTCATCTGCTACAACAGATAATTGTTCACTTTCGTTTTCTATTTTCATTGGCTTTATTGAAAACATAGTTTCGTCTATTTTTACAAATAAAAATGACAATCAAAAATTATAATTGATTATATTGTATTTGTCATGTTCAAAATTAACTGCCGAGATTAATGCATTATATTATTTAAAAAATTTCTGAATGAAATTATTGACTATTATCAAATAGCAAGATAAACTTTTTTAAGTAAAACTATAAGTTTATACTTTAACTTGTTATAATTAAAAAATATTTTTATTTGGACAACAACTCTATCATGACTCAAATACGTAAAAGAAGACCACTGCACTCACGCAGGACTCATTCCAGTCGGCGTGATAATCCTAAGCGGTATACACCTCCCCGCCGCACTGGTTTTCGTTTTAAATGGCGTTGGGTAGCATTTATTATTATATTGATGTTCCTAGGTAGCTACATTAGTTCGTTAGATGTTAAAGTGCGTAAGCAGTTTGAAGGTAAGCGTTGGGCATTACCAGCGCGTGTTTACGCTCGTCCCTTGGAACTTTATACTGGTATGCGTATTAGCTCTAAAACGTTAACTCAAGAACTCAGCGCAATCGGATATCGTAAATCTTCCACATTATATGAGCCAGGTCAATATCAGCATAAGAATAACGAAGTATTAATTACAACCCGTTCCTTTAATTTTTGGGATGCCACCGATCCGTCACGTCAAGTACGAATAGGCTTTGCCGGCAATCAAGTTAAATCAATTAGTCAATTAAACCCAGGACGCAAGCTCGCTTTGCTCCGTTTAGAACCCAGATTAATCGGTAAAATTTTCCCCACTCACCATGAGGATCGTATTGTAGTGCGCCTAGCCGATATGCCGCCTTTGCTGATTGAAGGTTTAATTGCGATGGAAGATCGGGGTTTTTATAATCATTGGGGAATCAGTATACGGGGTACAATACGCGCTTTTATCGCTAATATGAAAGCCGGCGAAAATGTACAAGGCGGCAGTACCATTACACAACAATTGGTTAAAAACTTTTACTTGACTCCAGAACGCACCTTTAAACGTAAATTTAATGAAGCCATTATGGCTTTTCTATTAGAATGGCATTATACTAAAGAACAAATTATCGAAGCCTATTTGAATGAAGTTTTTTTAGGTCAAGATGGTAATCGTGCCATTCATGGTATGGGTATGGCAGCGCGATTTTACTTTGCCCGTCCTTTGAAAGAACTAAAATTACCCGAATTAGCATTATTAGTTAGTGTTATACGCGGTGCTTCAGTTTACAATCCACGCAAATATCCGGAACGGACACTTGAACGCCGTAACCTGGTATTCAAGTTGATGAACGAACAGGGTAAAATAACACAGGCGACAGCCGAAAAGGCTAAAAAAACCCCTTTGGGTATCACAAAAAAGGGTAGTAAAGGTAGTGAAAGTGAATTTCCATACCCTGCTTTTATAGGACTCGTGCGTCGCCAATTACATCAAGATTATCGTGAAGAAGATTTGCGTTCAGAAGGATTACAAATTTTTACCACCCTTAATCCCTATCTTCAGAAAACCGGGGAACATGCGATGATTAACGGTTTAAAAAAGCTACAAAAACAAAAACGTAAAGCACGTAATTTAGAAGGGGCTATGGTTGTCACGAATAGCGAAAGTGGTGAAGTATTAGCGTTGATCAACGGTAAAAAACCACACTATGCGGGTTTTAATCGCCCTCTCAATGCGGTACGCCAAATTGGTTCTTTGGTTAAAGTGGCAGTGTATTTAGCGGCTTTAGAAAAAAATAGTCGTTATAGTTTGACTAGTCTGATTGATGATAGTCCCTATCGGTGGACCGATCATGTCACTGGTGAAGTTTGGAAACCACAAAATTATGATTATCGCTCACATGGTCGTGTTCCCTTGTGGCGTGCTTTAGCCAATTCTTACAATTTGGCGACGGTACGCTTAGGCATGAAACTCGGACTGAGCCATATTAAAGAAACTCTAAAACGTTTAGGGATTGAGCGGGAGTTTAAAATGTTTCCTTCTGTACTACTTGGCAGTATTTCTTTGGCGCCGATAGAAGTCGCTCAAATGTATCAAACCATTGCCAGTGGTGGCTTTCGTGTCCCTGTACGCGCAATCCGTGCTGTTTTAGATCATGAAGGCAAACCCTTAAAACACTATGGTATTTCAGTAGAGCAACGCTTTGATGCAGCACCGGTCTTTTTACTGAATTATGCTTTACAAAAAGTGATACGGAAGGGTACAGGGCGCAAAATTGGCAAGACATTACCATCAAGTATGGTTTTAGCTGGCAAAACAGGTACCAGTAATGATTTACGAGATAGCTGGTTTGCTGGTTTTGGCAGTGAGTTATCAACAGTGACTTGGGTAGGACGCGATGACAATAAACCCATGGGGCTAAGTGGAGGTTCAGGGGCAATGTTCATTTGGAGTCGTTTTATAAAAGCTGTCCGTCCAGAATCAATAACCCCAATGACTCCCAGTGGGGTACAATGGCGTTCAGTTAAAGGATCGCGTGTACCCTATATTGCTGGTCAACACCAAACTAGCCAAGCATTAGCTGGTAATAATGCTAATCTATTTAGCTTTGAATAATGCTTCATGGTTAATGGTTATATTTTGAACGGCTAAAAACGGAACGTATATCAGAAAAATGGCTGGACTGACAGGTTTCTTAAACCTGTCAGGTCTAAAACTCAACCGTTAGCAGTATATTGTTAATGGTGAACTATCCACGTTAATCGTTAAATCGTTAATCATTAACTATTCACTATTCACTTGGAGATAGCAAAATGAATAAAATCAATACCCATCACTGGCAAAAGTACCTACTCAACTGCTTATTCATCACACTATTAACTATACTATCCGTTGAAAATAGCATAGCAACTCCCTATATAAAAACGGATTCTTCATCAGCAGTCAAATCTTTACTCGGTGACGCAAAAACTTACTATGAAGCAAAGCAATTTGAACAAGCCGCCGCTTCACTTGAACGTGCCATAAGAATTGATCCACGTAACCCTATTCTCTGGCATAACTTAGCCGGAGTACGTTTAGCTCAAGAAGACTGGAAACGGGCTGCCAATTTAGCTCAAAAATCTAATGCGCTGGCAGGGACTCGTGAAAAATATAAAAGACTACGAATAAGAAATTGGGTAGTCATTACCTTAGCATGTGAAGGTATGAATAATTTTAATTGCGCCCGTGAAGCACGAAATCGCGCACAAGCATTAGCGCGAACTTTAAAAAGATAAACGGAGCCTCAATTTAAATCATGGAGTTCAAAGCTGAAGCTTTGGACTCCAGCCGTTGTACTATTCACACATCATCAACCCACTTTCATGCCAACAGTTCCTTTAGAATTTCCCGTTCTCGTTACTCCTTCAAAAGAAGGTTATCACCTACGCCCTTTATTTTTAAACAGTCCAAGCCGCACAGCTAAACGTTTTCGTGATGCGGTCGATTTACTCACTAGAGATGTGCGCAGACATTTTCGTGCCTTTGAAACGGAACGTGAAAGCATTGATGAGTTATTATGGTTTGCCTTTAATCCTAATTTCAAATTTGAATTGCAAAAACTGTGCTTTTCCCTTGGACCTTATATGGTTTTTGGTGATTTTGCTGTGGTACGTTTTTTCATAAAAGGTCATCATATTTTATGCTTGCCGAAATTTGACAATGTTTTTGCAATTGTGAGTGAAAACGTTTTTGAACATGGCAATTTCAATGAACAATTGACAAGCATTGTACATGATCAATTACAGGAACAGCGCAAAGAAGAACCCAGTGAATTTTCTCCCAATAATTATTATGCCAACGGTGGAGAATTTGTCACAACAATTTCTGTGCAAATTCATGTAAAACGCGCTAAATTTCCCTTTGAAAAAAATATGGAGGGATGGTTTGCTTCTTTAACGGATCAACAACAACAATTTTCAGGTGCAGCCGAAATTGCGCGGGTAGGTTCTAATTTGCGCGATCATTATCCCAGCCGTTTGCAACGCGCTTCACTGCGTGACAACTTTGTAAATAGACTTGGCGATCTCATTTTTGGTTCAACCATGACGGCGGTGGTGATTGTAGGACGACCCGGCTGTGGACGCACAACTTTGCTACATGAAACCTTTTACCGCTATATTCAAGAACAGGAAAGTCAATCTAAATCTCAAGTTGCTGCCTTATGGCATATTGATCCTAATCGTGTGATAGCTGGCATGAGCATTGTAGGTATGTGGCAGCGACGTTTTGAGTCGATTTTAGAATATGTCATTCAACGTCCACGAAAAACACCACCCAACCTGCGTCCACGTTTATTTATTGACAACCTAGTTGCCCTGTTCAGGATTGGTAAAAGTGCCCAAAATTCGCTGACGCTCAGTGATGTACTCAAACCTTATTTGGAAGAACGGTCCCTGACGTTAATTGCTGAAGCCAGCCCGGAAGAGTGGAATGTCGTGATGGAAACTGATCGTCGTTTTGCCGATTTATGTCAAGTTTTTCGCCTTAACGAGCCAAGTGTAGCTGATACCGCTAGAATTGCATTATTAGAACGAGCCCGTTTAGAACAAGAACATGAATGCGAAATTGAGAATGATGCCATAGAGCGTATATTTGCTTTAATCCATTCTTTGCTACGAAGCACTGCCATGCCTGGCAATGTAGTCAGTTTTCTTGAACGGCTGGCTGCTAAACATCGTCATGGCAAAGTGGGTGTTGCGCAAGTTGAAATAGCGATTAACGAAATCAGTCGTATGAAGAGCGATTTACTGGATCGTCAAAAAATATTACGCTTTGATTCTGTTCGACAAAACCTTGAAGCTCAACTCATTGGACAAGCTGAAGCCGTTAAATGCTTGGTCGAAGTGGTACAAACGGTCAAGGCGGGACTGGTTGATCCTAAAAAACCGATGGCAACGTTACTTTTCATTGGTCCAACGGGAGTCGGTAAAACTCAGGCTGCTAAGGTATTAACTCGTTATTTATTCACTGATGAATCGCAACTGGTACGGTTAGATATGAATGAATTTGTTACCGAAGCCGATGTGGGACGATTGATTGGCACTTGGGGACGACCGGATGGTTTGTTGACGACACAAGTTCGTCATCAACCTTTTTGTATATTGCTATTAGATGAGATCGAAAAGGCTCATTCGACTATCCATGATCTACTCCTGCAAGTTTTGGGAGAAGGGCGACTGACTGACGCTTTGGGGCGCACCACTGATTTTACTAATACCATTATTATTTTAACTTCTAACTTAGGCGCAGAACAAGTTAATCGCCGTTTGGGCTTTGCAGAACGGGACCGACAAAATCAAGCTAGTAGCTATCAAGCTGCGGTCGAAGACTTTTTTCGTCCTGAGTTATTGAATCGGATTGATCGCATAGTCGTATTTAAATCTTTAGAATTACACGATGCTATTGCTATTACCCGCTTGCAACTAGGCGATTTATTACATCGAGACGGTTTTGTACGACGCACGACTATTTTGAATATATCAGAAGCGGCATTGGTTTCAGTCGCACAACGTGGCTTTGATACGATATTAGGCGGACGCGCCCTCAAACGGGCGATTGAACGTGACTTAACCGCATTAGCGGCAACCCAATTAGTCAACTTAACTGCAACTCAGCCCATTATCTTAGATATTGATTGGAACAACGAGCATTTACAACCCCGTATCACTGCCCTACAGCCGGCACCCAAAGCAACCAAAGTTTTCAGTGCTCAAGAATCCTCATTAGAAAACGTAAGCCATTTACTTGAATGGGTTTCTCATTTAAGAGAACGACTTTATATTTTACGAAAAGCAATTAACGTTGAATTGAGCGATGCCACTGACGAAGTGCGCTTACTGTTAACAATGCAGGAGTCCGTATTTGAAATCAAAGAACAATTAGACGAAATGCTTTGGGCAATGGAAACGGCGCGTGATCCGATAGAAACCCGTTTTACCTTCTCCGGAAAACCTGCACATTTTCAATTCAGTTGGACCAATGGACAATGTATTAACAGTGCTGATTTTTATGCCCATCAAGATATTCGTGATTACTTAGAAGAAATGTATATCCTGGCTCCAAAATTGATTCTAGAATCACAAGCTAACTGGTTGAATTTGTTAATGAATTCGACAATTCTAGGCTTTTTCTGTCAGGGATTTGAATCAAACCAGCAAGAAGTACTAACATTAACGTTACTTTCACGAGTCCACGGTAGCGGTGCCCATGAATTAGATTACTTATTAACCGCATACGAAAAAGCCCTCGCTTATATTGGGGTAGAAACCACACGCCTGTCACCCTCATTGTCTGGTAGTCGTGAATTACAAATTAAAGGTCCCCGTTTACAAACCTTATTATCAGGTGAACCGGGTATTCACTTATTTCACCCATCCAATGAAAACGCGCTACCTATCCAAGTCAGCCTGGCTCCCATAGAGACCCTCGCTACTAGCAATACGTTACAGATTATTCGCAGCTACGCGCTTCCCAAAAAGGGTGATAACACCAATGTTGTGACAGATTTACGGACGGGTATGCTCAATCGCAGCCAGTTAAAGGCTTATGAATGGGCATTACTTTGGTTTACACAATTGCCAGATGAAGATCGGTTATTTAGTCTATAGATGTTTTGTTTCACAAGGGCATACTCGTAGGTCCAATGCCATTAAGTATCGCTGCGGGCGATAACGAATGTTCGCCCCTATAGTCCCTGAATACGCGAAATTTTGTAGGGGCAGACCTGCGTGTCTGCCCGATACTTAATGGCATTGGGTTGCCTTCGTGCGTATGAAGTTATTTTTCTGAACTTCTATAGTTGTAAAAATGAAAATAGATTGGTATAATTTGATATATTTCATATACTTATATAGAAAATTATGTAAAAAATGATTAAAAATCAATAAGTTATAAAATTATTGAGATTAAGTTTTTATAAGCGAGGCACTTAATGAAAAGTTCTTTTGATTTTGAAATTCACAGTTCACGTTTTGTAACAACACGGCGACGGAGTAAAATCCGTTTATGGTTTTTGTTAATTTTGTCATTGGCGATAGCAGGTTATTTTGTGGTACCCAAATTGTTAAAATTAATACCCAAAGTCGAAGAAAAAGTCGAAAATAACGTACCTAAACAACCTGCCGTTAAAGAACAAATTATTAAAACCATCCCTTTACCGGATAAATAATTTTTCCGGTTTAGGCATGAGGCTTTAATAATTTCCGAAACTTTCAAGCCAAACTTGATAGGTTTAATTTTTGATATTATTTAATTCTCATTTTTAAAAATTTGTCAGCTATTTAATGAACCTATCCCATTATTCATTTTCGTCACTCAGAAATCCGATTTTTTGAAAAAATCGGATTTCTTAATAGTTATAAAATTAAGTTTGACCAAAAAATAAAATATCGACATAACTTAAGAGGGTAATCTGTCATGACATTTTATCAGCCCATTTTAAGGGCACTTTTTTTAACACACTACCGGTTGCTGATAGGAATCGCTTTCAGTGTGGGTATTATAGCAGTCGCACTAGCAGAAACCGATTGTCAAGATGTTTCATCGCTAGAGCAATGTGAAACTTTATTAGCATTGTATCACAGCACAGGAGGTCCTGGATGGAAAAATCAGGATGGTTGGAATTCCGCCAATGAACCATGTGATTTTGCTTTAGTCGAATGTAGCGATGATGGAAACGTTGTGGCACTGAATCTTAATCAAAATCGGCTGAAAGGCTCGCTGCCTGATTTAAGTGCGCTAACTCATTTAGAGGAACTGAATCTCTCTGAGAATAGGCTCAGTGGTTCCCTGCCCGATTTCAGTTCCCTTACACAGTTAAAAGTGCTTGCTCTTCGGAATAATCAATTCAGTGGTCCACTTCCGGCATTAAACAGCCTTACCCAGTTAGAAACGGCTTCGTTTTACCATAACCAATTGTGTGGACAAATTCCAGAATTGAATTCCTTGAGCCATTTAAAACAACTTGATATAAGTCAAAATCAGTTGAGTGGTCCTATCCCAAGTTTAAATCAACTTAAAGCAACGTCGCCCAGCTTCGGTTTCAGTGGTAATGAACTTTGTCGAGATGAAAATAACGACTATACGGGCTTTGAATCCATAGTTAATCGTTATCCCTTATGTACTGAAGATGATGAATATCCGCCTTGCATCCAATATGCACTCACGATTAGTCTTGAGGGCACTGGTAGTGGTTTGGTAACGGGAGAAAACATTAATTGTGGTAGCGATTGCAGCGAGCAATATGATGAAAATCAAGAAATCACTTTAGATGCCCTAGCTGATCCCGACTCCTCTTTTATAGGTTGGACAGAAGCTTGCGCCCTCACTGCAACCACTTGCAGCGTTTTGATGAATCAAACTCAAAACGTAACAGCCACTTTTGATTTGGTAGCGATTGTTGATTACACATTGAACGTGAATAAAGAGGGAACAGGCTCTGGTATAGTGAATGCTGATGGCATTGATTGTGGTAGCGATTGCACTGAAGAATACATTGAAAATACTGATGTCACCGTAACAGCGACTCCTGCGACGGATTCTACTTTTACCGGTTGGGAAGGTATCTGTTCAGGGAGCGGTTCTTGCGTTATTTCTATGACGGCAGATCAGGACGTGATAGCTACTTTTGAGTTGATTCCTAGTTATCCATTAACGGTGAGCAAAGAGGGCAATGGCATCGGGACGATTAGCGGTGATAGCATTGATTGTGGAAGTCATTGCACAGAGCAATATCAGGAAGATGCTACAATTACCTTAAATGCCATTCCTGCCAGTGGCTCTCTTTTTATCGGTTGGACAGGGGCTTGCTCTGGCACAGAAACATCTTGTCAAATCACTATGACTCAAGCCCAAAATGTCACCGCCATTTTTAACTTGGAAGCAAGCGTTAATCAATTGACACTTACCGTTAATACAGAAGGAACGGGTTTTGGCACAGTTAGAGGTGAAGGTATTGATTGTGGAAGTGATTGTCGTGAATTTTATCCGGAAAATACGGAAGTCACTTTAAATGCCATTCCCGCAGCCGATTCAGCTTTTGCAGGTTGGAGCGGTGCCTGCTCTGGTACTGCTACAGCTTGTATCGTGCCTTTCACAGAAGCTCAAATAGTGACTGCCAATTTTATCCTTTTGACATCCAGTCAAACGACTGAATTAGAATTTGTGGGGCTTAAAGCTTCTTATGATGTGGGCGAATTATTGACTTTAGATTTAGTAGAACATCTAAACATTGCCCCCCGTACTTCGCGAGTCGATTTATGGTTTGCAGTTGAATATCCAGAAAAAACTTTTCACTATATGACAGAATTGCCACTTCAACCGTTCAGTTTCACTCCCCAACCTTATAGGCGTGATATCATCAGTAGCCAGTTAGCCACGACAGAAATGAGGCATCATCTCTTATACTTTGATGTTCCCCCCGGTGCCGGTGGTTCCTATCATTTTTATGCGATCTATAATCAGGCTGGGGCTGATTTAAGCAATCTGCTGTTTACTCAACAATCAAAACTGGCGTTAGCGAGTACTGAGTTGACAAATAACATAAATCCCTCAATATTGTCTACTCCCTCAGATAGCCTAACCATGTTAGTGGGTGAAGAATTGGAGTTGATTGTGGACTCTGAAATGACTTTCGATGCAATACTTTCAAGCTGTACTGTCAATCCTATTGAGATTGTGCAAAGTGACACCGCTACTTCTAGTAGTGGTAACGGAGTTAGTTGTTATTTGATTGCCCTTAAACCAGGGAATACGACACTTAGCACAACCGATAAAAATGGCAACACTTTACAAACGCTTATTGTTGTCAAATAAATGTAGCCGTTCTTCAGGTCTTTATGGTATAATTTTTTTAATGAAAATTTATTGCTAATTAGAATATACCGAAATTCATTTTTTTTAACGGAAAACAGTGTATGGATACTTTTGTGAAAATCGTTCTGAATGGTAAACAATGGATGAATTCTGTCTAAACATAGCTTTTTTGGCTCGATTATGGAAAAACAATACAAAACGCCTAATGACTGGTATCATTTCAACCAAAGTCAATTAAGAAAATACAAATCCGAGTGGATTGCTTTCACAAATAGGGGTGTTATCGTACACGATAAAGACTTTTTTAAAGTTGCTAAGGCTACCGATAATCTTCCTGTATCTCAATATACTATTGATTATATATTTGATAGCGATTTTGTTGATCCGGTGAGGTTGAAAGTTTAGGAAAACCTGAAGCTTTAAAGTCGGATTATTGGTCAAGAAGAATCGACGGTGAACATCGACTGGTTTATGAAGTTAATGATACCCAAACTAAACTGGTTATTATTTTTTGTCGGTATCACTACGCTAAATCCACCATTCATCTAATAAAGTGGGTTTGGCTAGCCACCCTACGTTCCAATGCCCTTAACTTAATGGCAGTGACCCTACGCTCGCTATCGCACGCGGAACGAGATAATAAATATAGGAGACTTTTTTATGCCATATAGTATTACAATTGGCGAAAGTGCTGGCAACATTTTACATGAAATATCACAGCAAGAAAAAACTTCCATACAGACAGTGTTAGAAAAAGCGATTGAAAATTACCGCCGCCAGTCTGTATTAACACAAACAAATAGAGCCTACGCTAAACTCAGAAAAAATTCCAAAGCTTGGAACGAAGAAATCAAAGAGCGGAGAACTTGGGAAAATACTTTGCCTGATGATTTGGAGGATGATTAAAATGTCATTACCCAGTAGAGGAGAAATCTGGCTTGTCAATCTCAATCCGACACGAGGACATGAGCAATCAGGAATTAGACCCGCACTGATTGTTTCTGTCAATGTGTTTAATCATGGATATGCGGGGTTAGTTGTGATGCTACCTATCACAACCAAAAATAAAAAGATACCTTTACACGTCAAAATCATGCCTTATGAAAGTGGTTTAACGGAAATCAGTTTTATCAAATGTGAAGACGTGCGTTCAGTATCTACAGAAAGACTGTTAAAACGTTTGGGTCATGTTGATGCAGCTACATTAGCTGTT
>QNES01000091.1 GCA_003645255.1 Gammaproteobacteria bacterium | reverse complement strand
TGCTCTGCATCTATGACAGGGCAAGCTATTGAACAAGTCAGACAAGGGCTTAGAGCTTTATTAGATGATTTAAGTACCGAGCCGATGGCTATTGAAACGGTTTATTTATCGGTGATTACATTTAATAGCACCGCTCAACAATTAATACCCTTAACGGAGTTGATGCAATTTAAAGAGCCTAAAATACAAGCCAGTGGTGCAACGGCATTGGGAGCTGCCCTACGTTTATTAAAAAATTGCTTAGATAAAGAAGTGCGTAAAAGTACCAAAGAGCAAAAAGGTGATTGGAAACCGTTAGTTTTTTTGATGACAGATGGTATGCCAACTGATTCTTGGGAAATTGTTGCCGATGAAATCAAAGAATTGAAAATGGCTAACTTAATTGCTTTTGCCGCGGGAAATGGAGCAGATGTGGCTAACTTAAAGCGTATGACGGATATTGTCTTAAAATCTGAGGAACTTTCTCCAGGGGCTTTGAAAGCTTTTTTCCAATGGATGAGCCAATCCATTTTACGAACTGGTAAAAGTGTACAGGTTATGGCACAAAGTGCTCCGGTTGATTTGCCCCCTCCGCCACCGCAAATTCAGATTGTTCCATAGGTAGGGGATAGAACTTTAGTGGTTATAATGGCACCTCAATAGATAGAGCTTCATCCTTTATTATAACGCACTGATAGCGACTGGAATAGTCTGGATGTTCAACTTTAATGACATATTGACCAGGTTCAAGGGGAATCTCTTTTGTATATTTTTGTTTTATATTCATTATTTTTATTGTGCTATTAGACGGTACCGGGTTAACAGTTAAACGATACATTTTATTTGACTGGGCATTTTTTTCCTGAACCATTGTGGTTTCAAAGATTGTTGGATAGGTTAGCTTGAAGAAGTCTTTTATATCATTTAAAAAAACAGAGTATAACGAAAAGATAAAGAGCCAAAATAAACCAGCTTGATTACGTCCAATTTTACGTTCATTTGAAATTTGTTTTTTAAGGTTTTTCTTTTCCTTTTTAGAGTTTTGTTCCAAAACACGTAAATTTTGTGCAAGTTCCTTAGTTTTAACACCAAGTTCTTTATTTTTAGTACTGAATGTTGTTTGGAGTTCTTCACGTTTTTTTTGAGTGTTTTTTTCAAATTGTTTAAGTTGCTCACTTTTGCGAGATAACAACTGAATTAGTTTTAAAGCGATTACTAAAAGTATTAAAGAAAGAAAAATAATCTTTAGCATTTCCATTTTTTGCACCTCTTTTGCACCTCATTAATACCCGAAATTAAACCTGCCATGTTTTGGAAACCTGGCAGGTTTTGTGAAGTTATTTATGTGAAAAACTATAGTTACTGTTTTTTTTAAATCCTTTTTATTATAACTTATGCACACAAACACCCCCTCTCCACTTACAATATATCAAAATATTACCACACACCTGGAAAAATTTATCACTGGGCAAGCCCATGCAATTAGAAAACTATTAGCCGCTTTCGCCAGTGGTGGGCATGTATTATTAGAAGATTTGCCTGGCACGGGTAAAACAACATTGGCTAAAGCACTTGCACAATCCTTACAAATGAACTTTCAGCGCATTCAATTTACCCCGGATTTATTGCCATCAGATATTTTAGGGATATCCATTTTTGATCAGCGTAGCCAAAACTTTCGTTTTCATAAGGGTCCTGTTTTTAGCGACATTTTGCTAGTAGATGAAATTAATCGAGCCTCTCCCAGAACGCAATCTGCTCTATTAGAAGCGATGGGAGAAAAACAAGTTAGTATAGATGGTAAAAGGCATTTACTCAATGAATCGTTTTTTGTTATCGCCACCCAAAATCCTATCGAATTTCATGGTACCTATCCACTGCCAGAGGCGCAAATGGATCGCTTTGCCATGCGTTTTAGCTTAGGCTATGTCAGTGCCGAAGAAGAAGTCGCCATTTTATCCGCACAACAGCAACCTATAAATACTCCCAAAGCATGTGCGACTCAAGATGAGATTGATACATTAAAGCAAGCGGTCCAAGCGGTGCGTATCAGTGATGAATTAAAACGCTATATCGTTGATTTAGTCGCAGCCACTCGTACCGCTACCGGGGTGCAAATGGGCGCAAGCCCACGCGCTTCATTGACTTTGATGAAAGCAGCACAAGCATTAGCCCTATTTGACGGAATGGCATTCGTCACGCCTGAGCAAATTCAGGAAATTGCGCTGCCAGTCATTGCTCATCGCCTAAAGATTGATTCGCAAGCACATTTTAGTGGTATGAGTGAAAAAACTGTGGTGGAAGATATTTTGCGCGAAGTTGAGGTGCCTATTTAAGTAAAAAATCTGATTTTTTTCAAAAATAGAATTTCTACTGATTCTAAATTCACGATTCCCAATCCCCATGAAACGCTTTTTATTTCATAATTTTCGTATTGTATATAACCTAGATCGCTGGATGCGACAGCGTTTTACCAAAGCTGGCTTATTAATACTCACTAGTTTAATCGTAGCAGGTGCATTTGGTATTGATACACGACAAAATTTTGCTTATCAATTGTTCTCCCTATTATTGATACTATTACTTTTAGCCTTTCTGAGTAATTTACGTTTTCGATTACAAGCCAAAGTGCAACGTGAATTACCACCGTTTGCCACAGTAGGTGAAACATTATATTATCAAGTCAAGATACAAAATAAGACTCAAAAACTACAACGTAGTTTAACTTTGTATGAAAATATCAAAGTCAACCCACCCAGTTTTGAAACTTTTCTAAAAGCTAAGGAACCAGGGCATGAAAAACGTAACGGATTTGATAATTATGTCGGCTATCCCCGTTGGCTCTGGTTAATGCACCTTAGCAAAGGAGCAAATGTGACGGAGCAAAACTTGCCCCCCCTTCCGCCATCTTTAATGAAACCTTTAAAAGTTAAAAATGATAGAACTAATAATAGGGCTTCAATCTCAATAAAAATGACACTTGAGCCTTTGCGGAGAGGTTATGTGCATTTAACCGGTATGATCATTGCCCGTCCTGACCCTTTTGGACTTGTGAAAGCCCCATATACCATTAATGTATCAGATAGCCTATTAGTCTTGCCGAAACGTTATCCGGTCGGTGAAATTTCATTATCAGGCTCAAGAAAATACCAACGCGGTGGGGTTAATTTAGCTATGTCAGTGGGGGATTCTGAAGAATTTATTTCTTTGCGCGAATATCGCCCTGGGGATCCATTGCGACATATTCATTGGAAAAGCTGGGCGAAAATAGGTAAACCTGTTGTCAAAGAATTTCAAGATGAATTTTTTGTCCGTCATGCCCTGATTTTAGATACTTTCACGGAACAAGCCACTGGCGACATTTTTGAAACGGCAGTTTCTGTTGCCGCCTCTTTTGCCTGTGCGCCGCGTAGCCATGAAGTTTTATTAGACTTAATGTTTGCAGGCACCCAAACTTATTGCTTTACCAGTGGGCGCGGTTTAGCCAATACAGATAAATTATTGGAAATCCTTGCCTGTGTAGAAGCTTGCACCGATCAACCTTTTTCCCGATTGCCTCCCTTAGTGATGGAACAAGCAACTTCCCTCAGCGGTTGTATCTGTATTTTATTAGATTGGGATACCCCCCGCCAGCATTTTATACAGTCACTGAAAAACTTGGGGCTTCCCCTATTGGTTACGGTGATAAGTTCGACGGAATTAGAAATTGATCATAAGGCATTTCCTGAAGTGCATGTTTTGCCGCTCAATGCCATTGCCGATGCGTTGGTAAAATTATCTTAATGATGGAATTAGAAACCGTTTTTTGAAGAAACTTGGTTTCTTCAATTTTTAGGGGATTAGTAAAAATGGCATTCTCATGGGTAGATTTTGCTGTTTTGTTCTTATGAGAAGTGTCTCATAAGTAAATTTTGCGCTTTTTTACACATGATGAATGTCGTTTTTCATTCCCTAAATGCACTCACTATAAGATTAAGCAAGGGTTGATTTATGTAGTACGATGTTTTCCAAACTTTTTCTTTTTGTAAAAAACCGTCTTCAACTAAAATGTCTAAATACTTAGTCGCTGTCTTTCGTGATACGTTTAAATCTTTTTTAATAAAACCTATTTTAGTATAGGGATGTTTAAATAGATTATTCAGTAAGTCTTGACTATAAATTTTGGGTAACGTTTTTTTAAGCCGATTCTTGTAATCCATCATTATAGTTTTTATTTCAATAATGATGGCAATCGTTTGTTCAGAAGTTTGTTCCACAGCATCAAGCATATAATGTACCCAAGCTTCCCAGTTGTTTTTATCTCTGACTTCTTGTAGCAGACGGTAATAATCTGCTTTGTTGCGGGTAATATAGCGACTCAGATAAAGTGCCGGTAAATCCAAAAGTTGATTCAGTATCAGGTAGAGAATATTGATGATACGTCCCGTACGTCCATTACCATCATAGAATGGATGAATACTCTCGAATTGATAATGAATAATCGCCATGCGAATTAAAGGATCGAGATCATCGTTTGGCACATTGATATATTGTTCAAGATTATTCAACAGTTGGTTTATCATAAGATAATTTTGAGGTGGGGTGTAAATGATCTCACCAGTTTGTTCATTTTTAAGCTGAGTACCCAGTTGTTTTCTAAATCCAGCCTCATTTTGTACGATTTCTTGTTGAATAGTGCGAATATGATTCAATGATAAAAAGCCCTGTTGTTTAACCAATTGAAATCCAGTTTGTAAAGCGTGTGCATAGTTTTCGACTTCTTTGACAGCTGGATTTTTAATCAAGTCAGCAAACAGATTTTGCTTGTAAATTTCATCGTATGTCGTGACAATATTTTCTATCGCCGAACTGTCTTTTGCTTCCTGAATATAGAGCGTATTTATTAGGATAGCAGCATTGGGTATAGTATTGATAACACCTTTTAATTCGGCTAATTTTCGGTTAGCAGTGATAGTTTTTTTTAGAATTTGCTTTGTTTCTAAATCAATTGCCGGCGGTAATTTTGGTAGCCAGAAGTTATTCATGTTGTCATAAATTTCTGTTTTACGGTTGATGATTTTAAGAGGAATAGTGGGATGCGGCGTGCTAGCCACCTATTTTAACTGAATTAGTGGTGGGTTTCGCTATCGCTCTACCCACCCTACGCGCTACGCTCTATAAAAAAACTTTAAACCGGTAGAAACCTGCCAGGTCTTAAAGACCTGGCAGGTTTGCGCCCTTTCGATCAGGCGCTATTTAAGAGGCAAAGCTTGTGACATTTCTGGAATTTTCAGCCTTATACCTGCCACCTTAAAACGATCCCAAATGCTAAACAACATTTTAGACTTCACTTCTGAAGTTTCTACACATTTGCTATCAACAAAATAGCTAATGGCAAAGTTCATTTTGAGATCGGCAAACTCCAATAAATGGACTTGAGGAGCAGGATCACTCAAAATGTTTGGCATGGTTTCAAGTATCCCTTTGATAACATCTTCAACCAGATGAGGATCGCTGTGGTAACTAACGCCAATCTTTATGGTTGTTTTTTCAATTAAGCCTTCTGCATCTTCTTCAAGAAATTCACCAGAATTAGTAAAAGAACCGCTTATAACCTTAGAGTTAGGTACAATGATTTTTTGATCATCTTCACCTTCAAGCACTAAAGAACGTATTCCAATACGTTTGACAGTCCCCTTAAGGGAACCAATCGTCACAAAATTACCCACTCGAAGTGGACGTTCTACCAATAACAAAATGCCGCTAATGAAATTATTGACGACATCTCGCATACCAAAACCAATTCCAACCCCCATAGCACCAGCAAATACACTTAATGCCGTGGGATCTATTCCTATAATCTTGAAAACAATTAAAAACCCAATGAACAATACTATGTATTGAATAAATACAGACAAACTATGTCGTATGCCCACATCAGCGATATTTAAGAAAAACCACCGATAACTAATTCCACGAAACCAGCCTGCTAACCAAAATACTATCCAAACGACTAAAACTGCCAGTATGATATCGATTAATTTTAGTTGATTGCCGTTATCAAAAGTGACCAGGGGAAAGTTAAATACTTGCACTATACTTTCCTTGATAGCAACATTTTCATACCAGCCAGTCAACCAAAAAAACATGATGACAGCCAACCCGAGCAGAACTAATCTAAGCAAATTCTGTATGAGAGGGATTAGATCCTCTGCCCATAGCGAACCACTTTCACCTCGTTGTAAAGCCGAATTTTTCCACAAAGTCATTAAAACACTAAGGAGTCCTGTAGCAATGAGCCAACCACTCAATACCAGCAAAAACAGGCTCAAGTATTTAGCGATAGTCGAACCAAGAACAACATAGCCGGTTATTCCTAATATTGACACCACCAAAATGATTCCTGGCAATACTAAGGTAATAATGTTAGTTATCAATCGCCAATAACCGCTGACATTAGTTATTATGAGACGACGTACTCGCATAAATAGCGGTATGGCTAAAGCCAATAAAACCATAAATATACTATCAACCAAATCAAGCAGCCTTGAAGAAAGCTTACCTTCCGGTTCCAGATGTATAAAGGTAATCGCAGCAATCAAGATACCTAACCCAATAACAATCCAACGTATTTTCCGATGGAGTGTTGTCATAATCTCTTTGGATTTATTGGCTGGCAGCGATAACGTAAAACCAGATAGTTTTAATTTAATTTTTGGAGCCAATAACAATCCAGACAAATTGACGAGCAGTTTAGTAATTAACCAAGCTAATAAAAAAATCAAGGCAACAGTAGTGCTTTGTTGATTCGGTTGCGCTAGCCAAATGAGTAATAGAAATATGCCAGTGATAGCAATGCTTATAGCGTTTAATCGCCACAAATGTAACCATAAGGTTGCTTGTTCGAGAAAACGACTACGTTCTTTTACCCGAGTTATCCAGGTATATAAAGTAGATAGGAAAATAACGAAACTTAACCAAATCAGCGTAGCAATACCAATAATAAGCAGGCGTTGCTTGTTCGTTTGTTCAAAGGCTTGTTTAAAACCACGCCCTGCCAATTGCAATTGCTGGACAAAAAGACCTGGTACAGTACTGATTTCTACGAAAAGGCTTTGCCATTCAGATATACTGGAAGGCAAATTTCGTTGTCTCAATAGGGCACGATAGGTATTCGTGGTGTAAACTTCCCCAAGCAACTCTAGTAGTTTGTCGCCTTTTTTTAGTAAAGGCGGTATTTTATTCAATTCACCTTGTAAACTGGCTTTAAGTTTGCTTAATAGCTTTAGGGCTTGGTTATAATCTTGGGCTTGCTTTCCGCTCAAATTTGCAGCATGTTCCTTAGCGACTGCCTGTTGTTCTCCCAAAATGGATATTTTACTTTCTAATAGAGTTTGTAGAACTTGGATATCCTGGAGTAAAGAATCAAGTTCGTTAGTAATGGCATTGATATTTTCAAGTTGGCTTTGAAAAACTTCCGTTGTTTCTTTTTGTTCGTCTGCTGTTTTTTGCCATTGCTCAAGTTGCTTATTAACATAGCTCGTTTTTGATTGGCGCATAGCCCGTTGTGCCAGTTCATCAGCTTCTTGAATTTGCACTTCAAGCAAATAACGCTGTGCTAAGTTTTCCGACAATGCTGGTATCAATTCCAATTTTTGGCGTAGTTCAGCTGCTAGATCAAGATAGCGTTGTTGCTCCTGTTGGATTTGCTTTTCTAATGCTTGTTTTTGCTGAACTCTATACACTGCTTGTAATTTTTCAAACCATTCAGTTGCAAGCCCTAAACGTTTGTTAGCTTGTTCACTACGTTGTTTAAAAATGTCAAGCGATTGTTCTTTTATTTCAAACATCTCTTGTTGTAGCTTAAGATCATTTTCAAATACGGCAATTCTTTTATCGTGTAACGGCTGTTGTTCTGGTTCAACCGGCGGCGTTTTGCGGAGATATTCCAGTTTTTTCTCTAGTTCCGTGATGTATTTGGATAGACTCTCTAAATTAGTTTCAGCACTTTGATGCTCTAAGTCAATATTTTTGACTTCAACGCTTGTCGATTGTTTAACCAAAAGAGCTTTTTCAACCATTTCTTTTAACACATCAACTGTGTATTCTGCGGTTTCCAGGGCTGTTATTTTATTAGGCAAATCTTTTTGATCTGCTTGTAAAGTTTCCCCGTGCTGCTTAAAAGCCGTTTGAGCATCGACTACTATCTGTTCTTGCTTTTTAAGCAAACGTGTTTGTTCCTCATTTTTCAGTTGCCCATACCAATCAAGAGCGAGAATGGCTTGCTTGATGATGACTTCACTCTGAGCTTTGAGCCGTTCAAGATATTGTTGCTCAAGTTCAATAGCTTGTTTATGCAGGGCAATATCCTTCTCAACTTTAGAAATTTGTTGATTGTGAGCCACAGTAAGTTCAGCACGCGAAAATTGAGTGAGTTC
Source organism: Gammaproteobacteria bacterium (assembly GCA_003645255.1). Lineage (GTDB taxonomy): Bacteria > Pseudomonadota > Gammaproteobacteria > Beggiatoales > Beggiatoaceae > QNES01. The sequence goes on along the minus strand of QNES01000091.1, from coordinate 8,289 downwards.
CTCAAAGGAAGTCTGCAATTTAGTGAGAGTTGCCGTTTTTTTATCCAGACTATCTTGAACCGTTTGGCGTTCCCCCCGCCGTTTTTCTACCTGTTGATTGGCAGTTTGTTGTTTCTGAGCCGCTTCTTCTAACATTTCGGGGGTAACTTCTTCAATTGTTATTAACCCTTCTACGTTTTTCGGAAATGCTTGTTCTTCGGCTTGCAAGGCGACACGAGTCGGTTCTAATGCGGCTTGAAGTTCATCAATGAGTGATTGCTGTTCTTTAAACCATTGCTCGGTTATGGCAATTGCTGAATCCGTCATTTCAGGATCAGCTACCTGTTCTGCATTTGCGGATAAACCAACTGCGCTTATCCACACAACTAATAAGCTGTAAAATAATAATTTAAATGAATACATGTTTTTAAACTTCCAAATATAAAAGAACCAAGTAGGGTGGAATTAATCCACCCATGTTTTAGAAACTGTAAACCAGAGTAACAGCAGTGATCGTATCAGTACAAAACGAAAATTCGTGCGAAATATAATTCACCATTTACAATTCATCAGTCGGTATCAGTTCTTCAGTCATAATCTGAACTCCAATACTGGAAATAGGTACATAATACTGCTCTATTTCCACTATATATATATTGTCATCTAAATGACAATGCTTAGTTTCTTTAACGATCATTCCAATGTCAGCCTTTTTGGGATAAAACTTATCCCAACCATCTTTACCACCCTTCTCCTTCATTTCCTGAGTGGTCCATGTTAGGCAATCAGTGGTGTTGATTAATTCATAAATTTGCTCAACATCCGTTATCTGTGCCTTCCTTGGAGGCTGGGGCAACTCTTCATCAATAGATGGTTGGGATTCTGTCGGGGCGGCAACAACCGGTTCACTAGATGGTTTTGATGCGACACTTGAAGGCGGTTGCAATTGTGCGTCAAATTCTGCCAGGCTCGGTGATTGGGGGTTAACCTTATGTAAACTAGCTAAATAACGCTTGGCTTTATCTTTTTGCCCCTTTTCCAAGGCACGTTTGGTCCACTTGACATAACGCGCCTCAATTTTTTCCATACCAGCTAACGCTTCAGCATTAGTCGCTTCTATTTTCAATACTTTTTGATAACATTCTAAAGCAGTTCCACCATCACCGCTCGTTAAACGATTAGCTTTAAAATGTTGTTCACATTCACGCAACTGCTTTGACACATCTGATGCAGCGTAAACGTGGCTTATCAAAATTAAACATAGTAGGCTAAAACGGAACATCATTCTTAATATTCTCCTTCCTCAAAAAAACTTTAAACCGGTAGAAACCTGCCAGGTCTTAAAGACCTGGCAGGTTTACGCCTGGGTTTTCGGTTAGGTATCGACAGATAACACATCTCCCTCACGAAGGAGTTTATCTATTTCCATTTCAGATTCAATGGCATCAACCTCTTGCTGCATATCTTCAATCGTATTGTCGATAAGACCAATATCGGTTTCCATGTCAGTGTACTGTTGGACATTACGCATGGCATCTAGCATATCTCGCTTAGCCTCTAACGTTTTGATCTTCAATACCATCAAGTCGCGGTCATCTTTCAACTGACGGTACGTTTCGAACAGCTTAGTTTCCGCCACCTTAATTTGTCCGAGAAAAGTTTCCATCTCCTGGATAGTACTATCCAAAAGACTGATTCTCGCTTCAGAACCACCTGACTCTTCAAGTTTGGCAAGCGATGCTTTTCTTGCACTGAGTTTCCGTTCAAACGTCTTTTGCGACACCTTCACCTTGACAAGATTAGCCTTGACTTCGACTATCTTGTTGTCGTACTTCTGGATGGCGATATCGCCCTTCCCAATCGAACCTTGAATCTGATCGAAAACGCGGTTTTTGAGTACATCTATCGTCGCTCGCCCTTCTTCGCTACAGCCAAGGGGGGCTAATAGAACGATAAATGGTAGTACAAATTTGAGTTTATTCATAAAGTTCTCTCTCAATGGTTAATTTAGTGATTTCAGCATTAGCCAAAATTACTTTAGCATCTTCTAACAGTTTTTCAGCAACTTTGCTGAATTTTTTTCTACCTTGTATCTCATCGATTTTATAAGCTACATAAGCACCCTCCACTTTCAAGTTGATGTTTTCCAACGTAAACTTTTCCCATTTCGTGACATCCAACCTGGATAAAAATAAGTAGGAAAATAAAAGTTATCAGACCTGCCATGTTTTGAAAACCTGGCAGGTCTTAAAGCCAAAATATTTATCTGAACATCTATATATGCCTTCCTCAATTATAATATTTTTGCACACCATTTTCAAAAATTATATTTATATAAGATAGCCATTTTATGGAAAAATGAGTGTAGGGGCGAACCTGCGTGTTCGCCCTTAACTTGCCCCTTACAATTCTAATCATTAAAAATCAACTTACCTTCAGCCATCGTAGAACGCATCATACTAGATAGATTATTTAAATCTAATTTGATGCCCTCTTCAGTGTAAACAGCGCGTAAGGTATATTTCCCGACTAAATCGGGTGGCACCGTAATGTCTAAGACACGGTGGCGCGTTTGTTCTGCGGAAACATTGCGTTGTAAAGGCAATGGTTTTTGGCTAAGTTGCCATATTTGTCCTTCTTTTTTGGACGGTGTCACAAACCATGTACTTTCACCGATAGATAAGCTGAGCCAAATATCGACAGGTGCCTTACGAGCCGTTTTTTCAATTATATCAATCATTATCGAATCGCCAGTGACATATTTGGTTTTTATGCCATCAAATACAATCTTAGTCAATTCGACTTTGCCCAATTTAAGCACTTGCAAGCGTCGTATGATTTGTGCCACGATGTCACGAAACATGTCTTCGCGCAACATTTCATCTTCTGCCCACATGGCTAACACAGCCGTTTCATCAAAGATATAATCACGTAGCAGACTGAGCTGTTGTTTTTCGAGTAGTACCGTGCCATCTGGTTTTTGCACTTCCATTTCAACGCGATAATTGAGTTCATATTCTACCTGTTGACCTGATATGGATGAAACTGTCAGTACTCGCCGGTCTATCGCTTCATTGCGGAGATACAATACTGCTTGCGCTGCATTCGCTGTGGGAACAATTTGCACCCCTTCTTCTATCATGCGGAGTCCAACACCTTGTGTTATTTTATTAGCAGATTCCGATTTAATATGCACAAAGGTGAAATCAAATCCACTCGAACCCCGTAGATGAAAACCACAACCGCTAAAAACCAATATTCCTCCGGCTAAAACCGCTACCAGCATAATTGATTTCATACGACTACCACATTGACTAGTTTTTTAGGCACCACAATCACTTTTTTTATTGTTTTACCGGTGATAAAGCGTTGTACCTTGGGTTCATTTAAAGCTGTTTTTTCAATCGTTTGTTTATCAGCGGCTGCCGATATGGTGATATGCCCCCGCAATTTGCCATTGACTTGAACCACCATTTCTATTTCATCTCGCGTCAACGCGCTTTTATCAACTTGTGGCCAGGCAGATTCCATAATGGACCCAGAATGACCCAATGCTTTCCACAAGGTTTGTGTGATATGAGGTACGATGGGCGACAACATGAGTACCACTGTTTCTAAACCTTCTTGAACGACGGCACGACTTTGGGGGCTGTCTTCGATACGGCTTAAAGCATTGAGCAATTCCATCATGGCAGCAATTGCAGTGTTAAACGTATATCGACGACCAATGTCATCACTGACCTTTTTAATCGTTTCATGCACTTGGCGGCGCAATGTTCGCTCTGCATTGTTCAATTTATTCGCTGTTAAAGTAGGTGCTGGGGGTTCAATATGTATCAGCACTTGTTTCCAAAGACGCTTCAAAAACCGAAATGCACCCTCGACACCACTATCAGACCATTCTAAAGATTGTTCAGGCGGCGCAGCAAACATAACAAATAGGCGCACAGTGTCAGCCCCATATTCATCAATTAAACTTTGGGGATCAACGGTGTTGCCCTTGGATTTTGACATTTTGACACCGTCTTTGAGTACCATACCTTGTGTCAAAAGGTGCATAAATGGTTCATCGCCCTTAACTAACTCTTCGTCGCGCATGAGACGGTGGAAAAATCGCGCATATAATAAATGCAAAATGGCATGTTCAATACCACCAATATATTGATCAACCGGTAACCAATAATGCACCTGCTCATCTAACATCCCAGTGTCACAAGTCGGACTCGCATAACGGGCATAATACCAAGACGATTCGATAAAAGTATCAAAGGTATCGGTTTCACGCCGCGCCGGTTTGCCACATTGAGGGCAAGAAACTTCATAAAAATGGGGATCGTGCTTTAAGGGAGAACCCGTTTTATCCGGGACCACATCCTCAGGCAAAATCACCGGTAAATCAGATTCTGGCACCGGCACCGTTCCACAATCAGGGCATTCAATAATGGGAATCGGACAACCCCAATACCGTTGCCGAGAGATACCCCAGTCGCGTAAACGATAATGGACTTGTCGTTGCCCACGCCCCTGTTTTTCTAAAAATTCAGCAATTGCGACAAAAGCCGATTGTGAAGTTAAACCTGTAAATTGCCCCGAATTAATTAACACGCCCTTATCAACAAAAGCCGCCTCTAATTTATCTTGCGCTTGCCCCTCTTTTGGTATAATCACTTGCTGAATCGGCAAACCATATTTTTTGGCAAATTCAAAATCGCGTTGATCATGGGCAGGTACTGACATCACCGCTCCAGAACCATAGCTCATTAATACAAAATTGGCTACCCATAAGGGCAAAGCTTCACCTGTAATCGGATGAATCGCTTTTAAGCCGGTATCCATCCCCAACTTTTCCATCGTCTCAAGCGTCGCCTCAGCAGTGTCCTTTTTACCACATTCTTTAATAAAATCAATGAGTTGCGGATTATTTTTCGCAGCCTCAAGGGCCAATGAATGCTCTGCTGCCACTGCCACATAAGTGGCACCCATTAAAGTATCCGGGCGCGTTGTGAAAACCTTTAAATCTTCATTGCCCACTTTAAATTGAATTTCCACTCCTTCAGAACGACCGATCCATTGACGCTGCATTTTCCGCACCGCATCCGGCCATGTCCCTTCCAGTTTATCCAAACCCTGTAATAATTCTTCAGCAAAAGCGGTAATTTTCAAAAACCACTGTGGAATTTCGCGCCGCTCAACCAGGGCACCTGAACGCCAACCCCGTCCATCTATCACCTGCTCATTTGCTAATACAGTGTTATCCACCGGGTCCCAGTTAACCGGGGCAGTTTTTTTGTACACCAACCCTTTTTTATATAGCTGAATAAATAACCACTGCTCCCAACGGTAATAATCCGTATCACACGTCGCTAATTCACGTTCCCAGTCATAACCTAAACCGAGGCGTTTCAATTGTTGACGCATATAAGCGATATTTTCGCGTGTCCACTTAGCCGGTGGCACATTATTTTTCATCGCCGCATTTTCCGCCGGCAAACCAAAGGCATCCCATCCCATAGGCTGCAAAACATTTTTGCCCTGCATACGCTGATAACGGCTAATGACATCACCGATGGTATAATTACGGACATGCCCGATATGGAGTTGTCCACTGGGATAGGGAAACATAGAAAGGCAGTAAAATTTTTCCCTGTTGGGATCCACCACCGCTTTAAACGGCTGTTCAGCTTCCCAACGTTTTTGAACTTCTAATTCAATCGTTTCGGGTGTATATTGTGTTTGCATAGATTTTATGAAATTGTTAGAACTTGATGTTTAACTTTTTAAAGTCTGATAGCATCAAGCTATTTTTGGCAAAATTTATAAGGGCAATCCATCTATTTCTTATTTTTTATAATTATACAACAATTAGGGGTATTTTTTCAAAATACCAACAAGTGATGGTGGGTTTCGCTACGCTTGCTTTTATTTAAAAAAGGACATATAATATTTAGCTCGCGTAGGGTGGGTAGCTAAACCCACAGCACCGAAAAATGATTTTCGTTTCCCATTAATTTCGGTGCGTTGTGTTTTCTATCCACCCTACACTCGCTTACTATGAATTTGATAATTATAGGTGAGATAACTTATGGGAAGAAGACGACGCAAAGGGGAATTCTTTGAATTTCTTACCGAGGTGATCAAATCACCTCATGGCTATATTTGGGGCATCATCGCCTGCTTGCTGTTCTTAGCTCTTTCAGAATGGTTTATACCATTATTATTTCACAATGAATTTGACAAGATATTTCATCCGCTGTTTCAAATCCCCCTTAGAGCTATGGCTGTTTTGTCTATTATCGCTGCTTTAATTAATTGGGCAAAAAATTTCTGGTTAAATTCTTTACAGGCACCAAAAGTACATCACTCTGTCTTGAAGTCAAAAGAATTAAAAAAACTAGGTAAGCTAGAAAAGCGTCCAATATCGGAAGAGCAAAGAAATTATCCTGCATCACCTCCAATTGTCCCTACGACTGAAAAAAGTCTATACAAGATTATTTGTCAAGGTATTGCTATAGGACATAATCCCGATGAGGTCAAACAAAATTTAGCCATTCGTTTTAAAGTCGCTCCAGAAAAATTTGCTCCTCTTTTTAAAGGGAAAGTGACCATCTTTAAGAAAACAGAAGATTATGAAATAGCCTTAAAATATCAGGCTGTACTTAAAAAGATAGGCGTGTTATGTACTATTAGTGGCATTAAACCAAAAGAAACACAGAGCAAACCTGAAACCGACTATAAATTTGCCTCTAATAAACAATCTTTTCCAGAAACTGCTAAAGAAAAAGGATATCAATTTGAACAATTTGTCGTCAATAAATTTGATCGGCGGTATTTTACTCTGAAAGAGTGGCGTAGTGACAAGGGAATTGATGGTAGATATGCGGAATCCAATAAAAACCCAGATTTGGAATTTGAGTTCCATTTAAGAACTGTGAGGAAAACCTTTGCCGTAGAATGTAAATGGCGGCAAAACTATTATCGCGGTGGTGTTGAGTGGGCAAAAAAAGGGCAAGTAGCACGTTATAATGCTTTTGCTACCAAGAGACAAATTCCCGTTTTTGTCATCATTGGCGTGGGTGGAACACCTGATGATCCCAATGACATCTTTGTGGTTCCATTAAAAGTGCTTAAATATCCTCATGCTAAAGCGGAATATTTAGCTAAGTGGAAAAAAAGTGGAAATAAAAACTTTTTCTTTAATACCCAAACAGAGTTATTGAAATGATTACCAGCTCGCGTAGGGTGGGTAGCAGGGCGAACACGCAGGTTCGCCCCTACAAATGATTTTCGTTTCCCCATTAATTTCGGTGCGTTGTGTTTTCTACCCACCCTACCTGACTCAACCAATTTAAGAAACAAACAACGGATTTATCAAGGAAATGGGAACCAGCAAATAGATTCCCTCATGTTTTCACCGTAATAAGTTGACGAATAATATCTTTTGTATGACGCAGCACACTAAAAATAGTTATCAGTTCTTCTTTTGTAGCATCATAGGCTAGACTTTCACTGTATGTTTTTCCATCAAGTATTACAAAGTACCAATGACGACCAATAATGTATGCTCCATAAATCGAATGCGGGTGGCGATTGATTGTTTGTGCGGCTACCATTTCTGCCAGTAATTGACCCAGCGGATCATTTGAGCTATGAAGCTGCTTTTTGTATTCATGGATAAAAAATAAGGCTTCTTTGGGAGAATGTATCCCTTGAGCGACAAGAAAATCAATCAGACCCCAGAGTTTTTTACCCTCAGCATATTCAACTGAGATTTCTCGTTCCATAAACGGACGAAAGGCAACATCATAAAAATCGATCATATTCAATAGCAGCGCAATAAAAGAAATTTTCAATTCTTCTTCATTCCAATCACGAACATGTAATGCGAGTTTTCGGGATAATTGATGTAAGCTCTTAGTTTCTTCCTCAGTGACACTGCTAGCGCCTTGAAGCCAAGATTGAAGTCCTTGATAGTTGGGTACTAGCGTCAATTGAAATTCTTCTTCCACCTCTTCGACAGTCCATTTTGAAAACGGTTTCATGCTTTTTTCCTCCAGTTTCTCAATTTTAGTGTGGCACTATCCAAATCAAGCGTTTCCTATCTGCACAAATTGGGGATGCACAGTGACACCAGTTTCGTTATCCGTATAATCTTTTTCAAACTGTTGGCGATTCTTTTCATCTATTGTCTCAATAAATAACACTAACCAAATCGAAGTCACACCTAACTGTTGCCCATATTTTGCCGCCTGAGCCAGTGCTTTACGATAAGCGCGTTGATTAGCAAAACTTTTCAATTCTAATCCAAACAAT
>QNES01000090.1 GCA_003645255.1 Gammaproteobacteria bacterium | reverse complement strand
TTGAATGGTGCGATAGGTATCATTAAAAAAGTAGTTCCAGAAGCTCTTGATTCACTTATAGAGCTACGGAATAGAGGTGCTGGGTTCGCACCATTTAAGGTTGTGAATATATTTTAATAAAATATTTTCATATTCTTTAATAAAGATTAATATTAATCGAACCTGCTACTATACCACATCTTCAATGTGCTATGAAATCTGGGGTGACGAATTTTCGGAGTGGATTCATAGATGCATATCTGATTCCTGCAAATTTAGAAAAACTATTTTTGGTGTTTTTTGGTATTCTTAATTAAATTTAGGTTTAAAGAAATCCGAGTTTTGGAAAAAATTGGATTTCTTTTGATATTGTAGAGGCAATCCTTTATGATTGCCCTGAGTACAATTTTTTATATACTCGGGAACAAACTTTTGCCTGAAAAACTTTTTTCAATGAGGTAGGTGGACAAAAAAAACTTTGCCCAGCCTACATAAAAGTTTAGGTTATGCCCGTGTACAGTATATATAAAAATTTTTAAAAAATGGTATGACTGAAACATAACGAGGAGTTGATATAATGGAACTACCTGATGTTGAACGAATTGGTTTTGGTGTGATAGCTGATAAAGATGAACATGCGCCTGTCTTTTCTCATTCAGATCGTTTTTGGATTGTTGATTTAAAACGTCGCAAAGAAGTCATTTGGAGCGAATATCGTGATAATCCTTACGTTCAAACTTGTAAGGAAAAATATCCTAATCCAAGTGCCATTGGCGATCATCCTTGCGATGAAGAACTGGAAATTTACCGGAAAATTGGCGAAATGCTAAAAGATTGCAAATATGTCAGTGGCCAAAATTTCGGCAATTACGCTGCAGATGCATTAGAAGCAGCTGGCACAGAGGCTATGATGAATTTTTCCCATCAACCTCAAGAGTGGGTCGATTCTCTCATTGAAGCCCGAGGCTATGCTGGTTACCGGGATTAAAAACTTGCCCATTCTCAAATCCTTTAAAGCGACGGGATTTTTGTGAGTTGCCACAGGTGGAACCTGTGGTAACTTATGCCAACAGCCTCTCTATCTCCTCCACAAATCGCTTAATGTTAACCGGCTTACTTAAATAAACATTTGCACCCGCGTCAAGACAATTTTCCTTATCACCTGGCATGGCGAGGGCGGTTAGGGCAATAATGGGGATTTTGGCTAATTGTTCATTAGCCCGAATTTGCTTAATAGCTTCTAAGCCGTTCATGCCTGGCATTTGAATATCCATTAAAATAACAGCTGGTTTAATTTCTTTGGCACGTTTAATGGCTTCAGCACCATCACGGCTAACGATGACTTTATAACCATAAGCCGTTAAACCATTCTGGACAACCACTATATTGGTTTCGTTGTCTTCAGCCACTAAAACAACAGCCCCGGCATGGTGAACCTTAATGTTCTTTTTAGTGGTTATATTGTCATCATTGCTACAATACGGGACTTTGGCATTTTCTTGCCAGGGTAAGGAAACTGTAAATGTACTACCTTTTCCAACTTCGCTTTTGATACAGACACTACCACCGTGTAATTCTACGAGCCTATAAACTAAGGCAAGCCCAAGTCCAGTGCCTTCATGATGGCGGCTAAGACTACTGTCGATTTGCATAAAGGGCTTAAATAATTTATCCAAATCATGCTCTGAAATGCCGATACCAGTATCTATCACATTAAAGTTAGCTACCCTGTTTATCTTATCACTCTGCAATTCTAGAGTCACTTTGCCTTTGCTGGGAGTAAATTTAACAGCATTGTTAAGTAAATTCACTAAAATTTGTTTAACCGCCCGTTCATCGGCGAAAATGGTTTTCACGTTTTCATCATAAGTAAATAACACAGACACTTGTTTTTTCAGCGCAATTTGTTTGATCATCTGCATACAAGCATGACAAACGTTATTAATAATGATATTTTCTGGTTCTAACTTCATTTTACCGGCTTCAATTCGAGACAGATCAAGTATATCATTAATCAAGGCAAGCAAATGTCGTCCTCCAGTTTCAATATATCCAACAGCTTTCAATTGCCCAGCGTTAATTTCTCCATAAATACCATCAGTCAATAATTCTGACATGTTAAGAATGGCATTAAGTGGAGTGCGTAATTCATGGCTCATGTTAGCCAGAAATTCATCTTTGAGGCGCGAAGCACGAGCAAGTTCTGCATTGGCTTGGCTTAATTCGGCAGTGCGTTCTTCGACTTTTTTGGCTAGAGAGGCACGCTCTGAAGCAAGTGCATCAAGGGAAAGGAATACTTCCAACCTATTAGCAATGTGTTGTCCAAAATCACTAAAAAGTTGCAATTCGTTTTCCGTCCATACCCTAGTATAAGAACATTGATGCATTCCAAACAACCACGGTTGACCGATTTTGGGATAAATAGCCATGCACATCCGAGATTGAATTGAAAACTGTTTGGCAATGATTGGAGCAATTTTATGTTCATACATTGCACCGAAAGCGATAGGACCTATCGTAGATAAGTTGACTCTCATCATTTCGGATACTGTTGCTTCCATCGGAATATCAACGTTTAAAATATTTGCACCAGGGTATTCTGGCGTTGTTACCTCCATTGGCACACGCCAACTTGCTGCTTCTATATCACAAGGATATAGGAGCCAAGCCCGATCACAGTTGAATACCGATAATGTGACTTTCAAAGCATTCTCCATCATTTTGTTCATATCCTGGGTTTCATTACTGACTCTTCCCAAAGTCGCTAAACTTTCCAGATGATAAACATGTTGATTAAGTTTATGTTCCGCCTGTTTACGCTCTGTAATGTCCAGCACTGAAGCAACTCTTAGCATTTTACCCTTATACTGATACTCTTTACCTTGCAATTCTATCGGAAAAATACTGCCGTCTTTTTGACATCCCATAGCCTCATAAGGTTGATTAAAACGATTGGCAATATTTTTACGGATCAGTGCGTGGTATTCTGGCAATGCAAGTAATTCAACGGCATCTTTACCAATTAATTCGTCAAACTCATAGCCAAACATTTGCAGCAAACTGGGATTGACATCAACAATCACGCCTTGATCATTAAAAATAATCCCTTCATTGGTAACTTCTACTAGGCGTTTATAGCGTTCTTCACTTTCTTGTAGGGCTTGCTCTGCCAATTTTCGTTTTGAAATGTCGAAGGTGTGTATAATGGCAGTTGTCGTTTTTCCATTTTCTTTGATTAGTCTAATACGACTTTCGTACCATGAATGAGACGTACTACCAAGATATTCAACATAAGTTACTTTTCCAGTTTCAAACACATAATCAAGCGCGTCTTTAAAAATTTTGTGGCTATTGTGTAAATAGTCGTAAAGGCTATTTCCAAGCATTTCTTTTGGCGAAACTTTGGAAATGGTTCGATTGACAAATTTAATAATGCCATTTCGATCCACAATGGAAATATAATTGGGTGAATTTTCAGCAAGGGAACGGAATTTTGCTTCTGATATCCGTAACGCATCCAACATCTGTCTGCGTTCGGTGATGTCACGGCAAGCGTAAAGCAATGTACCATTTTTGAATGTACCATTTTTGATAGATACACGCTTGATATTGATTAACAAAAAATGTTTTTGATCGAATTTATCGGTCATTTCATGTTCAATATTAGTCAATTGTTCCACAGCACTGTCAAGATTAATAGGTAAATCTCCCAATAATTTTGCCATGTGACCAAAAGCTTGAATTTCTTCAAAACGATAACCAAAAATAACATGGGCATTGGGACAGATATAGATAAATGTACCTTGATCATCTGTCACAAATATTGCATCTGAAATATTTTTCAATAAAAAGCGATGGAACACTTCACTTTCGTGCAGTGCTTTTTCGCTTTCCATTTGCTCGGTAATATCTGTAGCAATACCACCGATTTGGATTGGCTTGTCGTTTATATCGAAAACCACACTTTTGTGAGCACGTAGCCAACGAATCTCACCGTCGGCTCGAACAATACGATATTTTTGCTCAAGTTGCCCTTGTTGAAACAATTGTTGGGACCCCTTTTCTACTTCAGCCCTATCATCTGGATGAACGACTTCATGCCATAGATTAGGATTATTGATAAAGTCGGCAACGGGATGACCATAAACCCATTCAACAGCAGTGTTTATATACAATACTTCGCCATCCACTGTTGTAGCCCAAACGACATCGTTTACTGATTCAAGAAGTCTCTGAAAATTGGGGCAATTTTTTTGCTGAACGAGAACATTGCTGATAATTTCTTCTAAATCAGCAAGTTGGCTGTCTGTATTCCCTTTATGAGTGTAGAGTGTTTGAATAATGCTTTTAGCCTGTTCCAAATTGGTAGGCATTTTTTGATGAGGTGTTAGTTTAGTATTCATATCGAAATTTATTTTTTGCAGCAAAGTTTCATTAAAAAATATTTTATACCCGATAAAATGTTATTATGTATATAGTAAACATTATACCGATTTAATTTAAGTGCTTAATTTAAAGGACTCAAATATGACTCCAAAAAATACCGTTCTCATTGTCGATGATCAAGAAGCAATGCGTGATGTATTAAAAGGAATACTCAGTAATCAAAACTATAAGTTAGCTTTCGCCAGCAGTGGACAAGAAGCTTTGGATATGGCAACACAATTGCTACCGGATATTATCCTACTAGATGTGATGATGCCTGGTATGGATGGCTTTGAAACCTGCCAACGTTTACGTGCCGATTCACTATTAGCAAAGGTGCCTATTATCATGGTAACTGCTTTGAACGATCAAGAATCGCGGTTGCGTGGTATTGAAGTCGGTGCGGATGATTTTATTTCTAAACCTTATAGTAAGTTGGAACTACGGGCAAGGGTACGAACTATTACCAATCTCAACCGTTATCAACATCTACTCAACGAGCAAATCAAATTCAAGTGGATATTTGAGAACACAGACGAAGCTTATCTGGTACTCAATAACGATAATCAGATAATTTTTAGCAATGCTAAAGCGCGTCTTTTTCTCAATCTACCTACAGATTCCCAATCCAACGAAAATTTTATGGAGCTTGTGGCTAAACATTACCATCAGGTACTTGAACCATCGAAAAATCCTGTGCAAATTGATGCAAAGCTTATTCAATTACCCCGTTATATAGTGCGTTCCGATACTGAAACGGCTTTACCATTTTGGTTGCGAATTGACTTAATGGAAACATCAGGCGAATCAGAAGAAAAGTATATCGTTCACTTGTGTAACGTGACAGACACGATTTTGGCTAATAGACAAAAATGGACCTTTGGTGGGCAAATCAATCACAAGTTTAGAACACCATTCATCCCTATTCTGAGTGGTAGTGAATTTATTTTAAAAAGCGACTCTGACATGACAAGGGATGAATTGAAAAAATTTCTAAAGATGATCCACGCAGGGGCTGTTCGCCTTTACGCTCAGATTGAAAAAGTTCTTGATTACACGGAATTGTCTAACAAGGGTAAAGCGACACAAGAGCCTTGCACTGTGACTAATCTGCTGTCAACCATTACTACCGTTAAGGAGATGTTATGCATTCAATCGCTCCTTATGTTCCAACCGGATAAGATTGAAAATCCTGATAATTTTTTTATACCCATTTCCTGTGCGGGGATAGAAATTATTTTGACAGAATTGTTCTCAAATTCAAAAAAATTTCATCCCACAGGAACGCCCACCATAGAAGTTGACATAGAAATAAAGCCTGATAACTTATGTCTCCAAATTCGGGACGATGGCATACAACTTTCACCAGAGCAACTTGTTAATATATGGACATCCTATTACCAAGGCGAAAAGTATTTTACTGGGGAAGTAAAAGGTATGGGTTTAGGCTTGTCAATGGTAGGAACATTGATATGGGAAGTGGGTGGAACCTGCCAAGCGTATAATCGCATTGATGCAAAGGGCATTGTGATAAAATTGACTTTGCCTTTGGAAAAACATTTTAGCAAGGACAAACATGCAGGTTTATCCTACGTGACATAATTCTTGTATTAGAAACCTGTTAGGTTTTTGTTATAAGAATTTTAGAAATGATTTACAGTTCCTAAAGATATACTCCGCACCGTTAAATTTTCTGATTACGGAAACCTCGAAAACTTGACCGCTCGGAGTATATTTATATGAACATCTATAGATTTTAAGGAAATAAATAAATGTTATATTTAAGTGAATTGCTCATACAGCATCATGAATTGCAAAAATTTGAACAATTGGTAGAACTTGTCAAACAGCAAACACAAACGGATGAGCGTTTTTTCCGTATGGATGTGCTTCCCCCCTTTCCAGATACGCCTGAAAATTGGGAAGATCGCTTAGAAGCTGCCTTTTATTAAAAATTCAGCGAAAACGACTTAGTGTTCCAGCAAACGTGGCATCATTTCCGCAAAGTTACAAGGGCGGGTTCGATAATCCAATTGTGCTTGAAGAATTTTCTCCCATCCCGTTCGACAGGCACCTGATGAACCAGGTAAACAAAAGATATAAGTACCATTTGCAACACCTGCAAGCGCACGGGAATGTAAGCTTGAAGTTTTAATTTCTTCAAAAGACAAATGGCGAAATAGTTCCCCAAAGCCTTCTAGTTGTTTATCTAACAAAGGTTGAATCGCTTCAGGTGTACCATCTCTACCTGTAACGCCGGTACCTCCGGTAGTGATAATGGCATGAATCTCCGGATTAGCAATCCAAGCCGAAACGATAGCTCGAATTTGATAAATATCATCGGGTACGATAACTTTATCTGCTTTGTGATGACCGGCTGTGGTTAAGCGAGCTACCAGGGTTTTGCCGGAAGTATCATTATCTTCGATACGGGTATCTGAAATAGTGAGAATAGCAATATTTAAAGGTATAAATTGTCGTGAAGTGGACATAATTCAGTTATCAGTTATCAGTTAAGATTTTTAGAAAATTATTTCGGAGCGAATGTAGGGGCGAACCTGTGTGTTCGCCCTTGTGAAATTAGTTTTATGGATAGGTTCATACAAAAGTCCAACGTTTTTGATTCAAATCCTTATTGATTACTAAACCAATTAACTATATTAACAACCCAATATGAATATTCCTAATATATTAACATTATTGAGAATTATCCTGATTCCTGTATTTGTAGGTGTTTTTTATCTGCCCTGGAATGGGGCAAATGTGTTGACAACCTTAGTATTTGCCCTCGCTGCCATTACTGACTGGTTTGATGGCTATTTAGCAAGACGCTGGAATCAAACCTCAGCTTTTGGTGCTTTTTTAGATCCGGTAGCCGATAAATTAATTGTTACCACCGCTTTAGTATTTTTAGTACAAGCTCATCCCAGCCCCTGGTTAGCAATCCCAGCTGCAATTATTATTGGACGTGAAATAACGATTTCCGCCCTACGTGAATGGATGGCAGAGATTGGACAACGCGCCAAAGTCGCCGTATCAATGATCGGCAAAATAAAAACCACCGCCCAAATGACCGCATTATTATTATTGCTTTATAATGAACCCCTTTTAAGTTTACCCATTTATAAAATCGGTTTAGTACTGTTGTATATCGCTGCTATTTTAACTTTGTGGTCAATGATAGTTTATTTGCGTGCAGCTGTGCCAATTTTACTGAAAAATAACAAATGATAACGAAACGTGAGATTTGTGAATAAAAACTTGACAATTTATGAATTTTTTAATATTATATCTCTCAGTATACCCGTTATAACACATATCCTACGTAACAGTATTATATACAATAAGGTTCAGTATATAATGTTATACTGGTAAAATCTTAAACTTATAATGAGTGTCCAGAAGGAAACACTCACCGAAGCAACAGCTTTGGAATTTTTAAAGAAGTTTCCTTCTGGACACTATATCAATAAAAGTCAATAAAATTGTTATCATGCCATATTCATCACAGTTAGTTGCCAAACCCTATTTCATAGCAGCTATCGTGCTATTTTTCGGACAAACTTTGTTTGGGCTTATATTGGGACTACAATATATAATCGGAAATTTTCTTTTTACCATCCTCCCATTCAATATAGCTCGTATGGTGCATATTGACCTACTTATTTTATGGTTATTGTTTGGCTTTATGGGGGCAGCTTATTACCTGGTACCAGAAGAAGCTGAAAGGGAATTATACCATCCCAAATTAGCCATTGTATTGTTTTGGCTATTCCTAATCATAAGCATTTTGACCATACTGGGCTATCTTTCTATGCCTTATGCAAAATTGGCTGAAATAACAGGTAATCATTTGTTCCCAACAATGGGGCGAGAATATTTGGGACAACCAACAATAGCTAAACTTGGAATAGTTGTCGTAGTGGTAGGATTTTTGTACAACATTGGCATGACTATATTCCTGGGCCGTAAAACGGCGATCAATACCGTATTATTGACCGGATTTGTCGGTTTGGTGCTATTATTTTTGTTGGCATTTTATAACACCAATAACTTGGTATTGGAAAAATACTATGAGGCATGGATTATTCATCTTTGGGTAGAGGGAGTATGGGTGCTTATTATGGCTGCCATCTTAACCTTTGTTATGATTAAACTCACAGGTATTGATCGGGAGCGGATTGAAAAGTGGTTATATATCATTATTACTATCGCACTGATGGGTGGAATCATTGGTACAGGGCACCATTATTTTTGGATTGGTACACCAGAATATTGGCAATGGTGGGGTTCCATTTTTTCATTCATAGAACCGCTTCCTTATTTTATCATGACCGTGCTTGCCTTTAATATGGTCAATCACCGCCCACATGAATATCCAAATAAATTACCCACTTTATGGATATTAGGGACGGTCACGATTACTTTTTTTGGTGCCGGCGTATTGGGTTTTTTACATGCCATCGCCCCTGTGAATTACTACACTCACGGTACTCAAATCACCTCAGCACATAGTCATTTATCCTTTTATGCTGCTTATGGGATGACGGTGCTGACTATTATTTCTTATGCTATGCCCTGGCTCAGGGGACGAGGGGCTGCCAACAATCGCACCTCACAAGTTTGGGAAAAGTGGTCATTTTGGTTGATGAGCGTGTCTATGATTTTTATCGCTTCAATTCTAACCGCCGCAGGCATTTTTCAGGTTTATTTACAACGCGTTAGTGAAACACCGCTATCCTTTATGCAAACACAAGATAAAATTGTTTTATTATACTGGCTACGCGAAATAGCCGGATTAGTATTCTTGATTGGACTTGTGGTTTATATTATTAGTTTCTTTATCGGTGGTGAGACTAAAGAAGAAGTAGCGGCGAATGTTTGAACCAAAAAAACCTGACAGGTTTTTGAAACTTGCCAGGTTTATACCACATTACGGAGATTTTTGCATTAATACCGTAAAACTATAAGGATAACGATTCTGTGCATCAGCCGGATAATCGAATCTTTCAACTTCTTGCCATTTTTCCGGATGATAATCGGGAAAATAAGTATCACCCACAAATGCGCCGTGAACCCAAGTCACATACATACGTTGCACTTTGGGCAGTAATTGTTTATAAAGAGTTGCACCCCCTATCAGCACACTTTCACGATACTGCTTCTCTAAAATTAATAGCTCCTCAATACGCTGCAAAACTTGACAACCGACAATCGTTAAGTTTGGATTGCGACTAAGTACAATGTTTTTACGACCAGGTAAAGGGCGACCTATTGACTCATAAGTCTTGCGTCCCATGATAATTGGTTTACCCATCGTGATGGCGCGAAAATGTTTAAGATCAGCCGGCAAATGCCAAGGTAGGGCATTGTTATGACCGATTAATTTATTCCTATCCATTGCGACGCTTATGCTTAGCATTTTTAAATATCCTCAAAAACGTCTTTTAACATTACCTCATGGCACGTTGTTTTTCTCGAATTTCATCCTGGGTTTTGCAATCAATGCACTGTGTAGCAGTGGGTCTAGCTTCCAAACGACGAAGACCAATTTCAGCCCCACAATTGATACAAAAACCATACTCCTTACTATCAATGGTTCTTATAGCCATATCAATTTTTTGAGTTAATTTACGTTCCCGATCTCGGGTACGTAATTCTATCGAAAATTCTTCTTCCAGCGTGGCACAATCATTAGGATCAGGAAAATGAACGGCATCATCTTGTAGGTGGTGCATAGTTCTATCCACTTCAGCCATCAACTTTTTTTTCCATTGCCATAAAATTTGCCGAAAATGTTCAAGTTGTGCCTCACTCATATATTCTTCCGCCTCACTTATTTGGTAAGGGGTAAAAATGAGTTCCGTCGTGTTAGTTTCAGACATTATTTGCCCTCCTTAATTTCATTATTTGGAAAATTCCAATTTGTCAAATTTCATGTAGGATGTTGAAACATAACAAAATAGAATTAATATAATGTCTATTAATTTAATTTCCAATATATTATTACAAATCATTAAATACAAGCTTATGCCTGGGTACATTGGGATCTTGATTGATGTAGGCTGCACACCTTTATGGTTGCTCTCGTTATTTCAGGCACGTTCCTTAATGGACATAATATGCTAATATATGTCCCGAATAAACCCATTATTCAGGACATACTATGGATTACTTAATCCGCCAAAACGGCACAAAGATATCTGCAGTAAAAATCACCGACCGACTGGTCATTCAACAAATTGCCAAAAATCACCTAGTCGTGCATCGCAAGGAGCAATTGGCTAATTTGGAAAATATGGATGATCAGATTGTCTATATTGATTATTTAAATTGCCCCAAATGGAGTCATCAGCTTTAGCTTTGGAACCGTAAACTTTGTTCTAAACGTTGACGATTCCTTTCTTCTTGACACCGATCCTGTTCAGGATGCCATAAATGGAATACCGGTACAGCAAAGCGACCCTCCTTACGGCGCACCCCATTATGCAATAAGCGCACGACCAACTCTGCATCTTCATGACCCCACCCTTTAAATTGCTCATCAAAACCATTTACTCTTAAAATATCTTCACGCCACAACGCAAAATTACAAGTTTTTGCACCTTGCCATTTTTGTTGAAAGCGTTTTCTCAGGGCACTATCAGGTAGACGAAGCAAAGGTAACAAACGGTTAATATCACGGCGAAAATAGAGAAATAACCATTGTATCGTATGCCAAGTCCAAATATCAAATGGTTGCAAACCAACAAAGGTAGGGGCAACCCCTTGTGGTTGCCCCCGCAGAACTTGTGCGGTAAATTTTTGGCTCAATAAAATCCGATTGCCCGCCACAAACCAACCTCTTTCAGCCAATTGATAATGTCTAGCAATAAAATCCGTTTGAGGAATACAATCACCATCTAAAAAAATCAAATAATGACCTCGTGCTACAGCAACAGCGCGATTTCTTGCCCTGGCAGCGCGAAAGCCCTGATCATCTTGCCAAATGTGTTGGATTTGATAGGGTAAATAGGCTTGTAATTGTGTGAACAACTCTGCGGTGCTTGGGGTAGAGCCATCATCGGCAATGATGACTTCAAATTCATCAGTTTGGCACTTACTCCCAACTTGCGCCGCTAACGCCTGTAATACCAATGCTAACGCTGCCGGTCGATTGTAAGTGGTTACTATCACACTGATTTTTATCATTTTTTTTGTAAACTAAAAAACCGTTTTTTTCAAAAAACGGGGTTTCTAAGAATTTAAAACTTAATTTCTAAGAATTTATTTTTCGGAACATCTATAAATTAATTTCAAATAACGGTAATAAGTTCCTTCAGCATTCGATACTGCCAGCATAAAACCTTCGCGTCCATCTAAAAATCCAGCTTGTAAAAAATAGGTTCGTATAAAAGTCCACAATCCATGAAAAATGGCTTTTTTAAGACTAGACTTCTTACCTTGTTGATAATGCCTCAGGGCATTGGCAGAAGAATAACGGTTCACTTTATCAAGAACTTCTTCTAATGAATTAAAAGAATAATGTAACAAGGGCGTTTTTAAAGTACCCATATTACCATGTAACATAAGCACTTTTTCATGAACTAAATCATCACTAAAACGCGCACTATCGCGCCTAAATAAACGTGTAACATAATCAGGTGACCAACCACTATGCTTTATCCACCGTCCACAATACTGAGACTGACGTGGCATACGAAAAACCGTATAAGGCGTATCAGCGATAATTTGCTTCATTTCTTGTTGTAATGCAGCTATCACTCGTTCATCGGCATCAATGGATAAAACCCAGTCACCAGTTGCTTTTGCTAACGCCCGATTTTTTTGCTGACCAAACCCAGGCCAATCATCGGTAATAAAAACATTATCCGTAAAAGGGCGACACAGGGCAACAGTATTATCCGTGCTACCACAATCCACCACAATTATTTCGTCTGCATAAGCAACTGAACTAAGACAAGCTTCGATATGGGTAGCGACATTTTTAGTAATAATAATAACAGAAAGTTGAGGCATCAGTACATATTTCCAAGATGTAATTTATACTCTGCATGGTAAAATTTTCGGATTTTTGTAGCCAGGTAGGGTCAATGCCATTAAGTTAAGTCAGGGCGATAACAAAGGTTAGCACCGAAAATCACATAATACGTGGGGTCTTGTAGGGGCAGACCTGTGTGTCTGCCTTGGCTTTCTAGCCCCTCAGGGCGAACACTTATGTTCGCCTCTACAAAAATTAGGGCGATCAGTTGCTTGTTGTTTCAATTTATTAATTTTGTCTTTTTTCAAGCGACGCGCTTCTTTATTATCCATTTCCGACTTTAATTTATCAATAAGAGCATAGATTTGCTCAATTTGATAAATAATTGTTTCATCACCATAGTGTTTGATAGTCAGCACATTGTCTTGATTAAATTTGACACTAAAACTATTACCAAATCCATAGCGGGATTCTTCATCATCCATTGAAAAACGACAGATTACATCGGAATCCGTGTTAAAGAAGGATGAACGAGAATCAGATACATCAATCCCTGTTATTTTTTTTAAATCGGATTTGAGAGACGATATCAATTCTTGTTGTTCATACCCAATTTTAATAATAGGTATTTCTCCTACAAAAATTTTTCGTAATAACCTGTTAATTGTTCTCGAATTTAAAGACATGAGATTTTTCTATATGATAGAAATCCGATTTTTTGAAAAAATCGGACATCCCTTTCTAAAATCGTATCTAGCGTATCTGGATTAAGCACTTCTACTTTAATTGACTTACCATGGATATGGAAGAAAACCACGGCATTTTGAGTGGAAAAGCTTTGCACTTGTGAACGCCATGGTGCATCTTGTTGGGCATAGTAAGGTGCGCCTGCGGCACCATTCTGGATTTGAAAAAGAGTGCGGAATATTGGAAGCTTTCTAATATCCTCTTTATCCCATTTATTAGGATAAATATTAGTTTCCTGATTAATAACCAGCCAATTGAAGTTATGTTCATCGCCTGTCATAAAGGCGATCACTTTTTCGCTTTTCATCAAGATTTTCAAATACTTATCCCGCTGTTCAATGATGCCGCGTTGTATTAAATTATCACCTTCTACCGTATGCTTGACAACTGCCCTTTGCTTATTGCTACCATTATACCACATATCATCTCCGAGGTGCCCTCCATTAGGAAATACGGGGGTGTGATGGGTTGTGAAAACAAAATCAATATTGTTATCAGCATCTAAGGTTGCCAGGGTCGTTTCTAACCATTCTAACTGTTTATCCATCAGATAGCCGTGAAGGTTGCCACCGATATTAGGGTGGCTTTCAATTGAGGGGGCATACCAATAGTTAGAATTTAAGACAACGATAGCGACGTTATCATAAATATAATAAAAAACGTTTTCCTGGTAACTTGGAAAATCGGCTTGATTGGGATTGGGATCATAAACGGTGCCATCTTCACTTTCTGGACCATTTGTTGGATTCACAAACTGACTAGCAAACACTGCTTCCGCAGATTCTGTGGCATAAGGAAAACGATCTATAGAAACTCCAGCAAATTTATGTGTAACCGCCTCGTGGTTACCCATCGTCGCAACAATAGGAAGATAATGGGCAAAGGGTTCAATAGCGCGTTTCCAATTACGGTATTCTACTTTAGTTTGCTCAATACTACTTGAATAGCCATTTATCATATCCCCAGTAAATTGCATAAAGGCTGCCTTTTTAAAGCTAATCAGGGCTGCAATTCTTTTCATAATATAGGCGTTAGTGCCTTCAATGCGCCGCTCACCACCACCTTGTCCATGGCGTGAATCACTGGCGTAAGCGAAGCAGAAGGGCTTTTTGCTACCGGGGGCAGGAGCCGTATTAAAGGAATAACTTTCGCTATACATATCATCGCCGCTATCCGTTTTCACTGTATATGAGTAAACACTATCAGGTGTAAGATTCGTTAAAGTGATTTCGTGATGGGTGGCAGGGTTTTCGTCTTTAAAGGTGTGGATTTGAGTATTGTCAGCGTGTGCTATCACTGTAGCTGTTGTCTTCGTCAAAGTCTCGAAGGAGAGACGGAGGGTGTTATGAAATGTGCCATCTTTAGCAAAATTGACAAAGGGCCCTTCTACAATAGAAGCGGCGTTAATTTGAAAAGGACTTTTACCGATGAAAGCAATCTTGCCATCATAGAGAATAGTGCCATTGTCCGTCACGACCCGATAACCGAGTACACCCTGCCCGTTTTTTTCCCAGTCAATGATATCGTACTTTCCGCCAAGATGCCCTAAAATTTCCAGGCTGGCTTCACCTTTTTTGATAGTAGCAGTTCGATGATAAAAAACAGGATAAGGATAACGCCCGTCTCCTGGTTTGATAAAACCATAGTAAAGTTTACCATTAAGATTGCCAAAATCGAATTTGATACCGCTATCAGTGCCTGTTGGGTTTCCTAGCAATTGTTGAAGCGTGTATTTTGTGTTCGTCGACTTTAATGGATACTTTTGGTTTCCATCTATAAAAACAAGATTGCCGTTTTCTTCAATAATGTTTGGATGTACGGCGGGAATGTCAATGGCGTGGAGATTAAAAGCGAGTAAGCATAAAATGATAGAAAGTGTTGTTGTTTTCATCATTAATTTGGTTTTGTTGTAAGTTAAATAAAGAAATCGATTTTTCTTAAAAAACGGATTTTTGAACAAACCTGACAGGGTATAAAAGAAATACTATTTTTTGAAAAAATAGTATTTCTAAGAAGCTTCCTTAACGATAATAATGATTTGGATTATATAAATAATACATATCTAATGGATTGAGGCGCGGTAATTTAACATATCGTTGCCCCTGAGAATCCATTTTCTCACTCGTTTTTGACACAATCACATTTACTCCCCCTTTTTCAGCATCCGCATCCTTCGGTTGCTTGGTGAAAGAAGTGTCTCTGATGTCGGTCACAATGGTATTAACCCATTTCAGTTTAGCCGCATCATCAGCAAAGGCAAACCATTCTCCAGTAGAGTTGTTTTCATACATTTTTTTAACAAACTCCGCCATGGTAATCCCCATTTTTTTAGCAACCGGGTGCATGACACGCTTAGTCCATTCATGAGTGATATCCAATTGTTCCTCTATTTGTTTCTGATTACCAGCGGCGATACTTAAAACTTGATGATGCACAATGATCGCATTAGGGTAAGCATAAGAATGTTCAGCGAGTGCGGTAATAATAGCCGCCATACTCGTAGCGAGTGTTTTAACCACCACATACACTGGCGCACGACTAGACCGCATCGCCTCAAGAATTTTGGCTCCTTCCATGACAGAACCCCCAAAACAAACATTGATGATCAAAAAAATAGGATATTCGGCATTCTTGTTATTATAATAATGGATACGTTCATTGACATAATCCGCGATGCCCGGGACAATAACAAGATCCAGTTCTATTTTTCGATCACTGATAGTTAAGTGACCATCAACAAACGGGTCTTTTAAATATTCTTGTGGTTTGTTGACTTGACTTTCCCACAACTCCTGATGTTCTCTTTCTGAAATCAGTTGAGCGATTTCCTCAAGCTGAAGCCCCTGTTTGGCTTTATCAAACTCCAGTTTAGTCATTTCAAAATTGAGTTTGCTGCTTTCCAACTGAATTTTCAGTTCTTCATTTTTATTGGCTTCCTCGATCAGCGCGTTTTGCATAACAATCAGTTCGTGTTGCTTTATGATGCCCGCGAACGTTTTCATTTTTTCTTGTTCATAAACTTCATTTTCAAGTGCCAACCGGGTTTTCAGGGTTTCTAACTCGGCTAAAAGTTGTGTTTGCTGGGCAGCATACAATTCATTTTCCAGTAGCCGTTTTTCTTTTTCATGCAGTAAATTAGCTAA
This sequence comes from Gammaproteobacteria bacterium, assembly GCA_003645255.1. Classification (GTDB taxonomy): domain Bacteria; phylum Pseudomonadota; class Gammaproteobacteria; order Beggiatoales; family Beggiatoaceae; genus QNES01. The sequence goes on along the minus strand of QNES01000090.1, from coordinate 412 downwards.
CTCAGAACGAGTATTTTCAAATTGTAATTCATTCATTAACAACAATTTTTCTTTTTTTCGCTGAAGTTCCGACAAATCCTGTTGATACTTCTCAAGCTGAATCAGATTTTGTGCAGCCACAACAGCATGTTGCAATTTCAGTAATTCAAGCTGCTTTTGCAAGCCTTCAACTTCGGAAAGCTCTGTTGGTTCAGCATTCGTCATTTCTTGATTCGTTGATGACTGCTGTTCTGTTAGCACTATAGGCGGCGTTTTATCCTCTAATGCTATTGGAGTTTGAGCAATAGCAAACTCAGAAAATATTAAGCCAATGCTGTACAGACATAAGATTATGTATGCACGTTTAAAATGTTTTTCCATCTAAATTTTCCTTATTTTTCATTAAATAAAGTGGTTGTTCAATGACCTTTTC
>QNES01000089.1 GCA_003645255.1 Gammaproteobacteria bacterium | reverse complement strand
CCATATTTCTTTCTAACACTGTCATTTCAACATTTGTAAAATACGTTTCAAAAACACGTTGATAATCTGGCATTCTATACCGATTCAAATAACTTGATGGATTCAGCCAATACCATGTTTTTTCAGAATAACAAAGCATTTCAAATGGATACTTAAAAAAATGATCCCGTAAATCTATAAAATGTATTTGCACACCTTCCTCTATCATTGAAGCTCAAAAATATCTTGTTTAACTAACAGTAAGTTTTTATAAATTTCCTGCAAGTCTTCTAAATTGGTACCATTATAATTTCTACTAACAAAATATTGATATTTATTGGTATTTAGTTTTTCTAAAATAACAAAATTCCATACTGCACCAATAATAAAAGCACCTTTGATGCTCATTAATTGGTTTAATTCAACCGCTGCAATCAACTCAGCAAGTAATTGTGGTTGTGGATTAGTAGCATCTGTTGAAGGTTTAAACTCCTGAATAAAAAAGTAAGGTACTTCCGGATAAAAATAACCTTTAGCAACCATAAAATCAGCTCTGCCGTTTAAGATAAAATTTTCAGTTTTATAGCTTAAATTTCTATCATAAAAATCACAAATTTCTTTATCAAAATCAGTAAAATGAATACGAGATAAAATTGGGCTAATAAATTTAATTTTCAAATCTTCTTCTGGGTAATTATCCAGATAAAACGTATTTTCAATGAGTAATCTTTCTAAGAATAACACATCAGATTTATTTATGGTAATTTTATTATTAAACCAGTCATTAAATTTATCAGCATTTATTTTTGGTTTTATTTCTACGATATCTCTTAAAATTTTAAATGTTATCTGACTAAAGGAATAAGTTGGTATCTCACCATGTAGTTGATTAAACTTCTCATTAATTTCCGTTAAATCTTCTTTGGTAAGAGAAGCAATAAATTGATCTAGTTTCATAATTTTTAATTTGTGATTATACTGCACGCGGGTACAATTTAAACTTTCAGGTAGGGTGGGCAAAGTCTTTTAATTGCCCACCTACCTCATTATAAAAGTTAAGTTTGTACCCGCGCCGAGTAGTATATTTCAATTTAATAGACACCAGTCGCATTTAACATTTTAAGATAGATATTTTTCATTTTAAAATAGGTTGTTATTGATAAATTGATTGTTTCTATTATCTCAGCTTCATTGTCTGGATAGTCGTGTGTTAAGTTATTTCTTAGTTTTCTAAAGTCAATCCACATATCAACATTGTCTATTAATTCAAACTTTTCTAATTTATTTAATACATCAATGAGCGGCATATTGGGTTTATATTCCTGAAATTCTTTTAACACAGCAGGAAATAATTTTTCGCCCATTTTATCTTGAATTTTGGTAAAACGATAGATAAATGAATCTATTGTTTTAACTTTTTCAGTATCATCCAAATCTTCTTTTTGCAAGGGCAACCAATTTTGAATATCTGGCAATATTGCCTCTATTCGTTTGATATGCCTATCAATTTCCAATTTTATATCTATAAGTTGTAACATAGATTCACTCCTTCCTGTTTGGCAATTTCAAAAATTTTATTAGGTTTTGAATTAGCAGACTCTATGATTAAATCAACTTTTTGTTCACCAAATTTTTTTTCAAACTCTCTTAAAAAAATAATTTTGGTTTGTAAAATGTTATTTGTATTTGGCGTTTTGATAAATATATCAATATCTCCGCCTTTTTGATTCATATCTACCCTTGAACCAAATATCCAAACCTCTTTAGAATTAAATAATTCTAAACTTTTATGGCGAATAAAATTTAAATATTCTTGATTTAATCTAATGTTCATCATTTGTAATGGCTTTATGTACGCCACCTGTTCAGCACCCACAAATTCCACAAAAAAGCCCTTTGATCAGCTTGTTGTTGGGTATGCTCTGTTATTTTTGTTTTTATAAAACTATCATTTAGTAATGGAAAACTTGTTTCAGAAAATGATAATTGTTTTTGTTGAAACCATTTGCCAATTGGCACGCCAAAGCCCTTTTTACTGCGATAAATAATGTTTTTTGGTAACACCGGCTCCAAGGCTTTTTTAAGAATATATTTAGTTTGCCCTTGACGAAATTTATAATGACTCGGAATCTGTCGTACAAAATTCACTAAGTCAATATCTAAAAATGGTGAACGTGCCTCAAGGGAAACCAACATACTTGCCCTATCTATTTTAACCAGTATATCATCTTGTAAATAAAGTTTAGTATAAAATTGCAAAGTTTTATCTATAAGATTATTTTGAGTACAAGCCTCCCAACAATCTATCGCTTCTGAATAAATTTCTTCTAAATCAATGGGTTCTTGAAATAATTCAGTTAATTCATTAGGGGATAAAGTTGCCATCCACACAGGGCACCATAAAGAAGGTTGATAATTCAAGCCACGTAAAGTACGTTTGATCTTAAAATCTAAACTCATATTACGGTGTGAAACTGGCAAACGAGCAAATAGCATTTGAATCGCTTTGTGAATTGGCTTGGGAATTATATTAGCATATAACTGTGCCCATCGTAAAGCCCTAAATGGATCATAACCGGCAAATAACTCATCACCCCCATCACCGCCCAAAGCCACCGTTACTTTTTGTCGTGCATGATGACACAGTAAATAAGTTGGCAGGAGGGAACTATCTCCCATTGGCTCATCAAGTTTATTGATAATTTCAGATAATAGCTCTTTGCTGTTTTCTATAGATAAGATTTCTGGATGATGTTGGGTACCTAAAAATTGTGCCACTTGAGCAGCATAAATGGATTCATCAAAATCTGGTTCAGTAAAACCGATACTAAAAGTATTTAAATCACTTGGATTAATATGTTTGCTGGCAAATGCTGCGATAGCAGATGAATCAACCCCTCCACTTAGGAACACCCCCAAAGGTACATCAGATATTAAGCGTCTTTGCACTGCCCTATCTAAAAGTTCACGCAGTTGCTCACCCCATTCAATTTCAGGATGTTTAGGAATACGCTCAAAGGGTTCTAGCACAAAATCCCAGTATTTTTTTAGGGTTAATTTTTTTTCTGCCAGTTTATAAAACAAGGAATAACCAGCAGGCAATTTATAGATATTTTCGTAAATAGAATTAGGTGCTGGAATATAACCATAAGCAAAATATTTTTTAAGGGCAAGTTTTGATAATTGGGGTTTTAAACTCGGATGGCAAGTCAGGGCGATTAGTTCCGAAGCGAATATAAACGTATCTCCTTGATAAGTATAAAAAAATGGCTTTTTTCCAAACCGATCACGGCTACAAAAAATAACCTCTTTACTACGATCATACAGGGCAAAAGCCCACATTCCATTTAATTTCTTAGGTAAATCTTTGCCCCAAGCAGCATAACCTTGTAGTAGTACTTCAGTATCAGAATGGTGGGTTGAAAAATGATAGCCCTTCTTTTCTAATGTTTGACGTAGCTCAAGGTGATTATAAATTTCGCCATTAAAAATAATGCCAAGTTTTCCATCTGCGGTCCACATTGGCTGCTTGCCATCGGCAATATCAATTATAGATAAACGACGATGCCCTAAATAAACTCCTTTTTCAGCATCGTGCCATAATCCTTCAGCATCCGGTCCACGATGAACGAGTTGTTGAGTCATATGCTGTAAGGTTTCTAGTGAGCCTGTTCCAACGAATCCAGTGATACCACACATTTGTAATTATTTATTTAATTGTATTAATATTTAAAATCTGACTAACATGATAAGTTGGCTTATCTTGAGATTCGTGATAAGTACGCACCAACAGTTCACTAATAAGCCCCAAAAATATTGATTGCACCCCTAGAATGACAAACATACTTGACATCAGTAATAAAGGACTACGAATCATAGATAATCCATAGAAAAATTTACCCACCAGCAAATAGGATAACAAAAGAAAGCTCAATAAAACTAGAACAATTCCCACACTTCCAAATAAATAAATAGGATGCTGAGCATAATGATTTAAAAACTTAACGGTAAATAAATCTAAGATAACTTTGCCAGTACGCCCTAACCCATATTTAGATTGACCATAACGGCGTGGGTGATGCTTCACCGGTACTTCAACAATCTTTGCTCCCACTTGAGCAGCAAAAGCCGGCAAAAAACGGTGCATTTCACCATAAAGATGATAACCATTTAAAACTTGACGACGATACACTTTAAGTGTGCAACCATAATCATGTAGATGAACTTTAGTCACTTTAGAAATGACCCAATTGGCAATTTTAGAAGGTAAAATACGTGTCAACCAAGTATCCTGCCTATCCTTACGCCAACCACTGACTACATCATAGCCCTCATTTAGTTTAGCTAACATCATAGGAATATCAGTGGGATCATTTTGCAAATCAGCATCCATAAAAACCACAGCATCCCCCTGAGCATGATCTATACCCGCAGCCAAAGCCGCAGTTTGACCATAATTACGCGTGAATCGTATCACCTTCACGTTGGTATTTTGTTGGGCAAGTTGCTCAAGCAGTGAAAAACTGGTATCATTACTACCATCATCTACAAAAATCATTTCATAATTATAATCCATTGTTGCAAATGTTGAGACTAAACTTTCATATAAAAGTGAAAGGTTGCCTTCTTCATTATAAACTGGAATAATAATAGATATTGAGGATATAGTTTTTTTCATTAGTATTTAATAATTACAACAGGAGCATATTTATGCGTATTAAATTTTGCCCATACACAATTGGTTTAATTATAATCTTTTCATTTTTATTTTTACACACGATTTTCATTCTCAATGAAGATCATTCCCTAATGGTTGCTTATGAGACTGGCGATTCAGGCAATCTTGCTTATGCAGTGATGCGTCTTTTTGATTACCCTATTTACAATCATCATAACAATTACTTTTTATCAGGATATGGTTGGGTTTTTGGTGATATAAGTTTCCTAGTTGTAATGCTGTTGAAAGCAATTGGACAACTATTTGGTATCTATAACCAACCCATTTTTGGCGTTATTGATGATCAACCCATTTTCAATAGTGCAATGATAGCCATAAATTTTGTTTTTGCCCTGATATCCATACTGTTATTTTTTAAGCTATCTAATCTTTTATTTGAAAATAAAAAGGTATCTTTCATTGCCAGTTTGTTTTTTATGCTCTTACCTTGGGCTGCTATTTATTCATATTGGCTAAAACCTGACGCAACCGGTATGGTGTTTATATTAATAGCCATGTTATATTTAGTCAAATTTGTAAAACAAGAACCAAAGCCGATTTATTTTTATATTGCTTTCATAAGTTTGGTGTTAACCACGTTTAGCAAAATGTATCATGGTTTTATCCTTTTTCCCATTTTCTTAATTTTCTTTTTGACTTATTGTGATAAGCAAAACAGAAAATACTTTAAATATTTATTCTCCAAAGATTTTTTTAAACTTTCAATCTCATCACTATTTATTTATATCACATTGATATTAGTTATACATCCTTATGCTATTTTTGATTATGGAGGTGGTGTTTACTTTGCTAGTTGGATGTTTATGCCTTTTGACGTTTTTATTGGCATGTTTAAAAGTTTAACTTCAGGTGCTTTAAATGTTTTGAATCCAAGTGTTGGAGAGAGCCAGTCTACTGGAATGTCGTTCACCACAAGTTTTTATAACTGGATTAGTATGTTTAAAAAAGAATCTCTTATTTACCTTAATATACTATTACTTTATCTATTAATCATTCCATTACTTTTTCCTAAAAGATTTAAAATCTCTTTATTATTTATCATAAGCATTATATTTTGCAGCCTTTATTTGTTGATTGTGATATATGGTACTAAAACTGGAAGGCACTACCATTTAAGATATATCTATCCTATTGCCCCCCTATTAATCTTAAACATAGTTGCCTTTACTTTATATATTTGGAAGCAGCTAGGTTCATTTAAGCAAAGTTATTATTTAAAAATATTCTTTGCCAGCTTAGGTGGATTGTTTTTCTTATCTATATTTGCGGAAAATATTGTTGTTACAACTAACTCCCTATTATCAAGGGCAGCTTATAAACACTCTACGATTTACAAAACCAGAGAGTTTATGTTAAATCACCCCCAAATTTTTAGTCAGCGTAAGATTTTAATGGGTATTGCTCCAGCAAGCCATCCTCCTAAAATGCCTTGGGTAATTCCTCATGCTTCAGTAACTTGGGTTCCATCAAAGGTTACAAATAAGGAACGCTTTAAAGACTATATTAACCCTGATGCAATGATCACTTGGTTAAATTATACGAATGGTCGTGATAGTTTAAAATTTACTAAGAATAGCAATCCGCAATTCTTAATACTCAGTGAACAGTATCGTAGGATATATCGTGATTACATCAGAAAAAACAACTTTAAGCCGATAAAAACATTTCAAGCCAGCGAAACAGAATTGAGAATGTTTTCAACTTGGTTTCCTAATGTGAATCGTCAATTTAACACACTTCAAGCGACTAAAAAACTGATTGAAGTGCATCGTAACCCCGACACTGTTATTGGACAAACGATTGTGTTTTATGCTAAAAGGTAGCAAAAACTATATTAGACATTATACCGATTTAACGTAACTCATTGATTTAATTAAAATTTCTATTTTTGTAAAGCTAATGAAATCAAGCACTTAAATTAAATCGGTATAATGTCTATTGTTAATTTAAAATGTAGCGAGATAAACCGCCATATTGCCCCATCAGTCACGACACCATATATAATAGGAATATCATTACCTTTTTTCTCGTTAAAGATTCTAGCAGCTTCCATTTCAGCTATACACAGAGCATACCCACTGCCTATATCTGATTTTTTCGCTTCAACTAATACGACAACTGGTGATGTGACATATAACTGGTTATCACTATGACTAATTATCGCATCCGGATTACCGGTTAACCCTTTGCTACTATCAACATTAAAGGTATTGCCGACAAAAAAGCTTATGCCAACTTGCCTTTTTAATTCAATTAACACGTTATCCACGATAAAAGACTGCCTTGCCATCTCAGTATCTATTTTTATCGCTAGATCAAAAGCCATCTTCATGATTTCCACAAACAATTGACTTAATTTAACCGGCTCAGTCTGCGTATATAACCTATTTTCATCTTTGATAACGATCCCTAGCTCATCATTTATTTGCTCTAGAGTTTTGAAATCACTATAGGACATTTTTGCTACCTCTCTTCTATAAAATTCAACAGTTGACTGACATGATAAGTTGGCTTAGAATCATGGAAAGTCCATATAATACCCTACCTGCCATGTTTTTAAAACCTGGCAGGTTTGGATATTTAAGATTTTGGTATTATTAAATCCTGAGCGCTAAACTTTATAGAATAACAAAATAATCAATATTAGAGTAATCACTTTCACCCAACAAATTATAAGCGATTACCGCAATATAAAAGGCAGAACCACTTGGCAGTTCACCAGATAGATTGGTTTGATTTGCCATATCAATATTACCAATGGATTCAGGACCCGTATAAGGATAAGGCGCGTAATATAAACGATAGCCCGAAGCATCAGCAACCGAAGTCCATGAAATATTCACTATATTGGCATCCACTTCAATAGAAAGGGTGGGTGCTTCCAACTTATCCACTGGCATATCGCCTGAAGAATAAATTAAAATTTGAGAGGTAAACGGTTCCAAAGTCAGACTGCCTGTTACCGTGTCACCGTTTAAATCTAAATAAGTGGTTCCTCCCAAATCAATCGTCTTGGTATTTTCTGTCGTATTTGTGAAAAGCTTCGATTGCTGGGTTGCATCATTTAAAATCGCGTCTACCGATTCAAAACTAACATTGTCTAATTCAATGCTATCTGCACCAATTGAATCCGCCTTAATCGTAGAAAAAATCAATTTAGCCTGCTCAAAGGCACGAGGCGATAAGAAAAACATCTCATAGTCTTTATGAGTTGAATCGTAGGCAAAAATAGAACCTTTCAATATTTCCGTTCCATCACCAACAGAGTTCACTCTCACCCGAATAGTACCAAACCCATTACCAACCACGCCAAATTTTAACCGATAAGACTGATTTTCACGCAATGCAAAGCGATTAGTACTATAAGTGGATGATTTTGCCGTTTCAAGTGCCATTTGAAAAGTTGATTCATTGAGCAAATTGGCATCGATAACATTGGAAACACTATATTCCTCAAGACGTACCCCACACCATTTAGCGTTTTTATCATAAGGGGAAAATGCTTTTTTCCAGTGTGCCAAAGAGTATTGTTTACCCTCTCTTACAAACACCGTTTCATTATAGGGATTGCAGTAAAACTTGTTATTAATCGTCCCATGATTAGTGGAACCCGTTAAAACCAATCCCCTTTGAGCAGGGTGAAGTGAATAAATAATATTCCCTTCTATAACATTATTGCGTGAAGGCCCTTTTTTGTCTTGGACAACAATCTGAGGATCGTTATTGTAAACGACATTATTACGAACAACCGTATTGGTAAAAGCATTCAGACGAATACCCATATCGGGATTATTGGCAACTGTATTACCTTCAATCACGTTATCTTTGAATTGACTATCAGCACCGAGACCCATACCATAAGAAGGATGGTGCGAACAAGGTGTGGTGTTGAGACTACCACAGCCATTTGACTCATCAACATTGCCAATACTTTCTAATAAGAAGTTTCCTCGGATAATATTGCCATCCGAACCAATACTAATTGCACCTCCATCATTGAGAAGTGCCAGTGCTTTGCGAATGACATTATTTTCGACAAGGTGATGTCCACCAGCTTTCAAATAAATACCAATCCAACCCGTGTTCTCAATCAGATTCTGCCGTATCGTTTGGGCTTTCCCAAAAACTGAAACAGCTGTACCATAACAAACGCCTTCGTACCGAGTACAATAAAGCGGGAACATACCCGTATTAGTCATCTGATTCTTTTCAACGGCACTGGCTTGTACATCAAAATCGCTAGGCGCACTGAGTCCAATGCTATTCTTAAATTGATAGTTAAAAGTGTTATCTGTGACTAAAACATTGGCACTTTTGTATACTGAAACACCACTGGTATTATATTCAAAATGGCAGTTCCGAACCGTCACATTATCAGAATTGTTGACAGCAACACCGACTGAAATAAAATGACGAAATGTGAGGTTTTCTACGGTGCTATTATCTTCATGCCAATAAATATTAACCCCAGTACCATAAGTTGAACCTTCCACCAATAAATTATTGGGAGCAGCTCCATTTTTGGGATAGAGATAAACCTTTTTGGCACTCGCATCATAATACCATTCCCCTGGATAATCTAACTCTTCCAACTTGTCATCTAAGAAATAGCCCCATTCCGGTAACTGCCCACCTAAACCGGTTGCCATGATTTTACCGTTTGTTGCAGTATAACCGGTCATTTTAAACACCTTATAGGTCCAACTATAGTTTCTAATGCGTAGTGTCGCATCTTTCCAATAGTTGTCAGGTTTACCATAAGTGACTAAAGCCGGATCGGTAAAGGCATCTTTACCGGCACCTGCTCCCACTTTAAGCCAATTTTTATCCGCAGGAGAATCCACATTGGGATAACGGGCAATCGTCATCAATTCGCCATTGACGAATAGATGTTGAATCTTATTCTCGTTGCCCTTGTCATTTTCAACAATAAAGGTTGATACATCCGCCTCATAGACATTTGAGCCTAATGCAGGATGTTCAGTTTGTTTCCAACCCGTTATTTGGACACTGCCAGCTATGATTGGATTGTCACCACTACCATAAGCTCCAAAAGTGAGCCCTGTTTGGAATTTATAGGAACTAATCGCACCCCGAAAAATATCTTCACGTTTGAAGAGTATGCTAGAGTTTTCATCAAATGTCACCTCATTGACTTTGCCAATGGTTTGCCAGGGAGTGGATTCGCTAATGCCATCATTTGCATCGTTTCCCGTTGAACTGGAAACATAATAAGTAGCACTTTGTACTGTAAGGGGCGGCACTAAGGCTAAACCCGTTAACAGTAATAAATAAAGTAATTTTTTCAATAACATAAAAACCTCATTAGATCGTTTTTCAGATAAATCACATTAAGGGACTTGGGAATTAGGATTCAATAATACCCGAAATTAAACCGGCAGGTTTGGATATTTAATCGCAACTCCATTATAACTGATAATCCACCTTGAAAATTTTAAAATTATCCCCATTATTTAAACATTTTTAGAAAGATACCCTTACTCATCATTTAAAATAACTTGATAATTCAACAACTTATAAAATTGTAAAAATGGTTGAAATAAAAAAATTATCCAAAGACTTTGGTTCATTAATGGCTGTCAATGATATATCATTCCAGGTGAAGCAAGGTGAAGTATTAGGCTTTCTAGGTCCCAATGGAGCGGGTAAGTCTACGACGATGAAAATGATTACTGGTTTTTTAACGCCTAGTGCCGGTAGTGTGACCGTTAATGGACATGATATTGTTCAAAATCCCCTAGCCGTCAAGCAGCGTATTGGCTATTTGCCGGAAGGTGCGCCGGCTTATCCTGATATGACACCTGCAAGTTTTTTAGAATTTGTAGCACAAGTGCGTGGTTTACGGGGAAGCAATAAACAAAGTCGGATTGAAGATACAGTGAAAAAAGTTCATTTGGAAGGCGTTCTGTATCAATCTATTGATACCCTTTCTAAGGGCTTTAAACGTCGCGTTGGTTTAGCGCAGGCGATACTGCATGATCCAGAAGTGTTGATTTTAGATGAACCTACCGATGGACTTGATCCAAATCAAAAGCACGAAGTGCGTACCCTCATTAAAAATATGGCGGAAGAAAAGGTGATTATCCTATCCACCCATATTCTTGAAGAAGTTCATGCGGTTTGTACTCGCGCTATTATTATTGCTGACGGTAAAATTTTAGCTGATGGCACTCCCGCAGAATTAGAAGCTAAATCTCAATTTCACAATGCGGTCACAATGACATTGCATTGCAGCACTGCTAAGGCGAAGCAAATACGTCAATCCTTGTTAAATTTGCCTGGGGTGCAAAAATTAGAAACTTTGGCTAAAAATAATTCAATGCAGAGTTATCAAATTTTTCCCCATGCACATCGTTCCATCATTGGCGAAATCAGCCAACATGCTCGCAACCAACAATGGAAAGTAGAAGAACTTCATGTTAATAAAGGGCGTTTAGATGAAGTATTTCGCTCTATTACAACAGTATAATGGTTAATGGTGTTTCTAAAAATTTCTTTTAATCATCGTATTAAAAATCCGATTTTTGAAAAAATCGGATTTCTTTTTACTGATAACTGATAACTAAAACAGGAGTTAAAATTTATGCGTGGAAACCTAATTTGGGTGTTATTTCGGCGAGAGCTTGCTAGTTACTTTGCCACACCCATTGCTTATGTATTTATTGTAATATTTTTGTTTTTGAGTGGTATATTTACCTTTTATTTAGGTAATTTCTTTGCCAGGGGGCAAGCAGATTTATCACCATTTTTTACCTTTCACCCCTGGCTATATTTGTTTTTGATACCCGCCTTATCTATGCGCTTATGGGCTGAAGAACGCAAAGGGGGTACAATTGAGCTATTGCTGACTTTGCCTATCACCATTACCGAAGCGGTATTAGGTAAATTTCTGGCAGCTTGGGCATTTACCGCAATTGCCCTCATTCTCACTTTTCCTATGTGGATTAGTGTTAACTATCTGGGTAATCCGGATAATGCCGTCATTATTGCCGGCTATATTGGTAGCCTATTGATGGCAGGGGCATTTTTAGCCATTGGTTCCTGTATTTCCGCCTTAACCAAAAACCAAGTGATCGCTTTTGTGATTACCGTGGTAGTTTGTTTGGCATTTATCCTCAGCGGCTTTCCGCTGGTATTAGACTTTTTTAGTGGCTGGGCTCCCCAAGTCATTGTTGAAACCATCAGCTCATTTAGCTTTTTGACCCATTTCAGTGCGATTAGTAAAGGGGTCCTGGACTTGCGAGACTTCATTTATTTCCTTTCTTTGATAGCGTTTTGGTTGTTTGCAACCGCTATCTTGATTGAAATGAAGAAAGCTGACTAAACCAAAAGGTATAAAAATGAATATCAAAATACTCACAACCAGTGGCTTGCTAATCGCAATTGCCCTATTGCTTGCTGTCAATATCATCAGTGATAAAACACTGAAAACGGCGCGATTAGATTTAACGGAAAATCAGCTTTATACCCTATCCGAAGGCTCTAAGAATATCCTTAAAAATTTGGAGGAACCGGTCACGCTGCGTTTTTTTCTATCGCAGAAATTAGCGACTAGCCTACCTGGTATCAATAGTTATACGATACGTGTGCGCGAGCTACTGGAAGAATACCAACGGGCTGCTGGCAATAACATCAAGCTCCAGATTGTTGATCCCGAACCTTTTTCGGAAGCAGAGGATCAAGCGGAAGGTTATGGTTTGCAAGGTGTGCCTGTGGATAGTAGCAATACGATGTTTTATTTTGGTTTGGCGGCTACCAGTTCTACCGATGATGAAGAAAGCATTCCCTTTTTCACCCCTAATCGGGCGGAATTTTTGGAATATGATCTCACCAAACTGATTTATCAACTGGCTAACCCCAAACAAAAAGTCGTGGGCTTAATGAGCAGCTTGCCTATACAAGGTAATACCAAGGCTTCACTTTTTCCCACGCAAAACGCCGTCGAACCCTGGATGATAGTTGATCACTTGAAGCAACTTTTTGAGGTGCAAAATGTCGAAACGGATGTTGAAGTTATCCCTGATGATGTCGATATATTGATGATTGTCCATCCCAAAGATTTCAGTGATAGCACCTTATACGCGATTGACCAATTTGTTCTCAAAGGAGGACGAGTGATTGTATTTGCCGATCCCTATTCGGAGGCTTATGTCCCCCCCACGGATCCAAAAAATCCCTTTGCCGCCATGCAAGCACCTCGTAACTCTGATTTGAGCAAATTATTTGATGCTTGGGGCTTAGAAATCGCCTCTGACAAAGTCGTGGGTAATCTCCGCACCGCTCAAAAAGTACAGGTGAAAAAAGCTAATCGTGCGACAGTGATAACTTATCCTGTTTGGATGGATTTAGATGGAGAGCAGTATTTCAACACAGAAGATATTATCACCGGTAAATTAGGCAATATTGTCTTGGCAACCCCGGGTGCGATAGTAGAAAAAGGGGATGTCGAAACTGAAATCATACCCTTAATTGTATCGGGCGAAAAATCCATGCAAATCGAAACCTCCAAACTGGGATTTTTCGCAGAACCTGAAAATTTAGTGCGTGAATTTAAGCCTGAAGGCAAATTTACTTTAGCCGCTCGCATTACTGGCAAAGTGAAAACCGCTTTTCCCGACGGCAAACCTAAAGATAATGAAAGTGATGAAAGTGAAATTTCCGATCAACCTGAATCTGATAGCCAACATCTAACAGAATCTGTTGAATCAATTAACCTCATTGTCGTCGCCGATACAGATCTATTAGAAGACAAATTCTGGGTACAGGTGCAAAACATTTTTGGACAACGGGTTGCCCTGCCCCATGCCGCTAATGCCACTTTAGTTTCTAATGCCTTAGACAATCTCAGTGGTAGTAATGATCTGATTAGTGTGCGCAATCGGGGAAACTTTGCACGTTCCTTCACATTAGTCGAAGAAATCCAACAAGAAGCGGAACAACAATTCCGTGAAAAAGAAAAGGAATTGCAAGCGCGTTTGCAAGAAGCGGATCAAAAAATTCGTGATTTGCAAAAACAAAAACAAAAAGGCAATGAACTCATGCTCAGTGTCCAACAAGAACAAGAAATTGATCGTTTCCGCGCCGAAAAAATCAAAATTCGCAAAGAACTCCGCAATGTTCAACATGAGTTACAGAAAAACATTGAAAGTCTGGAAACTCAGATGAAATTCATCAATATTGGATTAATGCCATTATTGATAGGGTTTGTGGGTATTAGTCTGGGATTTTTGAGCCGTCGGCAACGCAAGAAAACATTGCAAATGGTGAAGGGCTAGTTGCATATTATAGGTTTTCAGGTAAATAACTTTCAAAAACCTGTCAGGTTGCTCGTGTAAAATTATTTTTCTGAACGTTTTTAGAAATACTATTTTTTAAAAATAGTATTTCTTGTCGTCATTGTCAAAAACAGGAGATAAATATGACAACAACCGTTGCACAAATGACTGAACAAGAATTCAAAGGACTGATTGAAGAAGTGATTGAACAAAAATTCACAGAATGGTTTAATGTACTTAATAATAAAGAACCTGAAATAAGAACAAGTGTACGCGAAAGGCTTTTGCAACAAAAAAGAGCCACTGCTGCTGGTGAACGCGGAAAACCACTTGCAGAAGTAGTGCAACAACTTGGACTTTAACGCTATGTACAAAACCAACTTTTTAGATACAGCCACGACGGATTTAGCCAGGTAGGTCGGGTTAGATTTTTTTGCGCAGCAAAAAAACGTAACCCGACATTTACCTTTTATCTTGGATCCCTAAAGTCTTTTTTGTGCAATGGCTACCTCATTGAAAAAAGTTAAGTTTGTTACAGCAAAGAGTATACAATCCTTGTAGTTAGCATTTTTAATCCCTTCTTATATACAATCCTTGTAGTTATTCTTGGAAAAGAGAAATTGACAACTGATAACTAATTACTGATAACTGAATATGCTCGATCCACAACTTTTACGCCATCATTTAGATGAAGTCACCGAAAAATTAGCTCACCGTGGGGTGGTTATTGACCATGATCGCTTGGCAGAATTAGAAGCCGCTCGTAAACAATGTCAAGTGGAAACCCAACAATTACAAAGCGAGCGTAATCACCGTTCCAAAGCCATCGGTAAAGCAAAAGCCACCGGCTCCGATGTCACCGCATTATTAGAAAATGTTTCACAACTCGGTGAACAACTCAAAGCGTGCGAAGCACAATTGGAAACTATTCAGAGCCAATTGAATGATTTACTGATGGGGCTACCTAATATCCCCCACGACACGGTACCTATTGGTCAAAACGAAGCAGATAATATCGAAGAACGCCGATGGGGAACACCAACAACCTTTAATTTTTCCCACAAAGATCATCTTGATTTAGGCACCGACTTAGAATTACTGGATTTTGAAACCGGGGTAAAAATCACAGGCTCCCGTTTTTCATTACTACGCGGAGTTTTAGCACGACTGCACCGCGCCTTAATTCAATTTATGCTAGATTTGCATACCGAGGAACACGACTATATTGAAGTTAATGTTCCCTACATTGTTAATGCTGAAAGCCTACAAGGTACCGGGCAATTACCTAAATTTGCAGAAGACTTATTCCATATTGCTGAATATAATTACTACTTAATACCCACAGCTGAAGTGCCGGTGACTAATATTGCCCGCAATGTGATTTGGAAAGCAGACGATTTGCCAGCGAAATTTGTTGCCCATACCCCTTGTTTTCGTAGCGAAGCCGGTAATTATGGCAAAGATACGCGGGGAATGATTCGCCAACATCAATTTGAAAAGGTTGAATTAGTACAACTCGTTAAGCCCGAAAATTCCTATACAGCCCTGGAAGAATTAACCGGGCAAGCAGAAACCGTATTACAACGTTTAGAGTTACCTTATCGCGTGGTTAGCTTATGCACCGGGGATTTAGGCTTTGCTGCGGCTAAAACTTATGATTTAGAAGTTTGGCTCCCAGGGCAACAAAAATATCGGGAAATTTCTTCATGCAGTAACTATGAAGCCTTCCAAGCACGGCGCATGAAAGCTCGTTGGCGTGATTCCAAAACAAAAAAACCAAGCCTACTACACACGATCAACGGTTCCGGTTTAGCGGTTGGGCGTACCTTAGTTGCGATAATGGAAAACTTTCAAGATGAGGGAGGGCGTATTGCGATTCCTAAAGTCTTGCAAAATTATATGGGTGGGCGCACCCATATTGATTAGCAATAAAGAAATCCTATTTTTGAAAAAAATCTGATTTCTAAACTCGTTATAGGTTTAATATCAATGACTGAACAATCAAACGAAAAGCAATCTGCTGAATACATGATGGCTCTACAGAGCGGAATAGCCGCCTTTGAAACGAAAGAATTTGCGAGTGCTTATAAATTACTTTTGCCATTAGCACAAGCAGGCAATCCGGAAACACAATATCGTCTGGCTATCATGGCTCAAAATGGCTTAGGGCAAGTTGTTAATGAAAAAGAAGCGGTACATTGGATGCGAATGGCAGCAGAGCAAGGTTTTGATTTAGCACAACATGGTTTAGGGTTTATGTATATGCAAGGTGAATGTGTCGAACAAGACGACGTTCAAGCAGTTCATTGGTTTCGTTTATCGGCGGAACAAGGTTTAATCGGAGCGCAAGCAACTTTAGGCAATTTATACGAACAAGGGCGTGGCGTAGAAAAAGATTTAGATGAAGCTAAACGCTGGTATGATAAAGCCGGATTTTAACTAAAGATTTTTAAGGTTAGGAATCAGGATTTAATAATACCAAAATCTTAAATGTCTAAACCTGCCAGGTTTTAAAAACCTGGCAGGTTTAATTTCGGGTATTATTGAATCCTATTCAATTTTCATCACTGTTTCAAAACCTTCTGCCACACCACTCTATCAAACCCCACCGCAACAACACTAATAAGTTGTAATTTTAACACTTCATGGCATTCTTCTTCCAAACAAGTTTGATAATCAAGCAATTGCTGTTTCGCTTCCGCTAATTTTTCTTTCACCGGTTCTAAGGCTTTCAATTTTTTTAGACTCAGTTTTTTGACTTCGGCACCGCTCAACTTGACTTCCGTTAATTTTAAATACTTAAATTCCAAGATAAAATCATACAATGGTAGTTCGCGAAAATCCGGGCGGATAATCATGGTTAAGTCAGTGTATCGCCGTTTACAAGCCATCTCTGAATCCATCATATACCAAACATCATTAAAAAGAACCGTCAAAAAAGCCGTTTTAAT
>QNES01000088.1 GCA_003645255.1 Gammaproteobacteria bacterium | reverse complement strand
GCTGAAGATAACACGGAGAGTGCAGTAGTAACTACTGAGGCACCTGACACTGACACCAATTCTAGTGATGACACTGATTCTGGTGATGATACCGATTCTGGTGATGACACTGATTCTGGTGATGACACTGATTCTGGTGATGACACTGATTCCAGCGATGACACTGATTCCGGTGATGATACCGATTCTGGTGATGACACTGATTCCGGTGATGACACTGATTCCGGTGATGATACCGATTCTGGTGATGACACTGATTCTGGTGATGACACTGATTCTGGTGATGATACCGATTCTGGTGATGACACTGATTCCGGTGATGATACCGATTCAGGCGATGACACTGCATCCGATGATGATGAGGGTGAAACGATTGTATTAGACATCATTGTTGATGGTAAAATTTTAGATGAATCAGGTGAAGCTATCGAAGGTGCAGAAGTCACATTGGGCGATATAACGATAACAACCGATGTTAAAGGTTACTATCAAATTGTTGGTTTGATTGCCGGCACTTACACTTTGACTGTCATTAAAGAAGGATTTGTTTTTCAAGAATCACAAGTGACTTTGGATGAAAATAATCCTTTTGTAACTTTGAACTTGACCAGTGTGGCAGGTGGAAGCATTACTGGGCATAATTTGGTTGTTGTTGGAAAGCAAACGTGCGAAGTTAATAGTATTGCTTTAATGGAAGCAGGTGGTCAATTTGTCCATCAATTCGGTGCCAATATTACTGATAAAGATAAGGGCATTCGTATCAGCATAGCTGATTTTGATTTGGATGATTCAAGTGACATTGCTGTCAGTGAGAATGGAAAAGGTAATAGTGTATTCCTCTTTAATGGTCAAGGCAAAAAACTCTTTACCATTGTTAAACCGGATGGCGATGAAAAAGGTCTCAATGCCGTTTTTGGTGATATTGATGGTGACGGTACACCCGAAATCATTGTTGCTAATCAGTATAAAGATACCCGAGTTTCACTCCATAAGGCGGATGGTACAGCCATTCGAGCTATTACCGTCTTTGATAAAAAGACTGAGTTCAATATTGCAGCGGGCGATGTGAATGGTGATGGTGCCGATGAAATTATCGTTGTTTTGGCTAAAAAGGCTAAAAAGGACGAGAGTAATGTCTTTGTGTTTGATGGCGAAGGCGAATTATTGGGTGAATTCACCGCTTTGTTAGACGAAAAAGGTAAAGATGCGCGTGGTATGGTCGTTGCGCTTGGTGATGTCGATGGTGATGGTTCTGATGAAATAGCTTTAGCTCAGGCTGAAAAGGATAAAGAATACATCGTAGGCATTTATAAGTTCGATGGCACCGTACTGAAGGTCTTTGATGTTTTCAAGAAAGGCGAAGATATTGTTATCGATGATGGTGATGATAACCGTCGGGATAGCAAAAAGCGCAAATGCGATTACAAAGGTAATGGCGTTGTTTTAG
Source organism: Gammaproteobacteria bacterium (assembly GCA_003645255.1). Lineage (GTDB taxonomy): Bacteria > Pseudomonadota > Gammaproteobacteria > Beggiatoales > Beggiatoaceae > QNES01. The sequence continues at coordinate 15,584 of QNES01000088.1, read as the reverse complement.
CTGTTGGTGATGTGAACGCTGATGGAAGTGCTGAAATTATTGTTAGTAAAGCCGGTGGCAGTGAAGTTCGCATTTATACTTTTTCAGGTAACAATTTGGAAAGTCAATTGATAGAACGTTTTGTAGCAGCCTCTGGTGATTCTGTCATCACTTCACTCGGGTTTGCGACTAACCTGAGTCTTGATTTATCGGTCGTTGTAGAATTACCGGCAGGACCCACTTTGGAAAATATAACCATCGTTGGGACTTCTCAAAAACCTATTAGGATTAAGGACCGTGTAATTAAGGGAACGGTACGAATTTCTTATTCGGTCATTGACAGTATGGAAATTGATGTCGGTGCCAGAGTTGTTTTTGGTCCTGGTGTCAAATTTGCCAAGCGGGATGTTATTCCAGTAGGAATTGACTTAACGCCTATTTTCCCTATTGTCAGGGCAGATAGCGCAGCAGCCAATTTAGAGTTGTCTTTTAAGCCGGTGAATTTGAATATCAATTTGATTGAAGACGGACTGTCGGTAATAGAAGATTTACAAGTCTTACTGCCTGATACTACCGTGGAGCAAAGTACCACTACGGGTAATATTGAAGTCGAATTGGGAGAAGATACGCTGTATGAGGTGTGTCCGATTGAAGTGACACAAGCGAACGCAGATGAAGTCCCAGGTATTAGCTTGAATGTGGATAACAGTGTTAACATTGTAACGGAGCAGGGTCAAAGTATTACTACCCAGCCGGTTATACAGGATTTCCCAGCAGTGGTGACTGATTTGACGATACCGGCTGCAGATATTTCTGCTTCGTTAAGTATGAATGCACAAGGTACAATCAAGACATCAAGCACTTTATCCTATTACCATAGTGGTCGTGCGGATATTATGTCAAGGCTGGCTGTGGGTATGCCATTAGGCGGTATGTCAATGGATTTTCCTTCCTTCCCGACAGGTAATGGCTTAATTTATACGATAGTCTTTGATAAGAAGGGTAAAAAGGGTAAAAAACACCGCCGTCGGCAAATCGTTTATCCTTCTCCTGTTTATCCAAAGCTGCTCTTTGGATTGGGTTTAGAGAATAGTAATGTGAGCGATGTGTCAGTGGAGTTCAATGGTGCGGTATCCTTTAAAATCAAGGGCAAAAAATATCGTGGTTTGTTGGGTTATGAAGTGATTTCTGGCAAAGCACCTATTAGTGGTGGAGTAGAATTCACTTCTTTGGGTTCTGATAGAAACGATGATGGTGTAGAAGATTTTGGTATTATCTATCCCAGTGGTGAAGTACAAGATTTGCTGATTATGCCATAGGATCGGCAATGAAATAATGTTTTTTTGAAATGGTATAAACCTGACAGGTTTTTGAAACCTGTCAGGTTTTTTTTGTGACGATAGATTTGTCTGATTTAGTCTTAATTAAATTAAAACAAATCACTATCCCCTTGAGTAAAATAAAAATTATCGCCAATTTTTTCAGGTTCAAGCTCATTTGTAAAAGAGGTAACACAAAAATCTAAATTTTGCCATTGTCTTTGTGAATAAAAGCCTAATTCATCAAGCACCTTATTCCACCATTGAGGCGTTTGAGAAAACCAGCCACGTACTTCGTTGATTTTTATAGATTTTTTATAAAAAAATGCCAGCCCTGCTTTTAAAGCAGCGCGAGGTGCATCAATAGATTGTTGACAAAAAAGGGCATCTCCTATTAAAAGCGTTTTACCTTCAACACGCCCAAGCCACCATCCAACAACTTGCCCCCAATGGCGCACGACAAAGAAATAATAGGTATGTTCAGGATGTGCCTGATAACGCCATTGTAAATACTGCTGATCGCGTACCACTAGCCATCCATAATATTCCTTTGCCTTTGCGAAAACCTGATCAGCCCACTTTGCAACGGGTTCTCCACAAGTGACAGTATAACCTCGTCGCAAATTTTGCCAAGCCGGTTTTTTTATCAAAGTTTGTAATGCTTCATCTTCTAAAATCCATTCATACACCGGCGCGACAGAATAATAGCGCAAAAACATTTTGCCAAATCGTTGGATTTTATCTGTATTAAAACCATAAAAAAATGGAATTTGCCCTTCGCAATATAAACGATGAAAATGACGAACTGCCCTGGCTAATAAACTCGTATGTCCTTGCCCTATGCCTCGATAGGCTGGCAGCGTTAACGTATCACCTACCTGATAAGTTATCGTGTTCCGATTTCCTAACCATAAAGATACCGGATAGGCTGTATAATGCGCCGCTAATTCTGTTTCATCCCATACTGTAGATATATAAGGACCACCAAAGGGCGAATGTTTAAATTTCCATTGCCAATGTGCTAAACTTCGGGAAACACCAAAAGCCGTTTCAAATGCTTGAAGAATATTGGTCTCATCGCCTTCCTGGTAGCCTCGTACTTGAAATTGACTAGATTGCAGTTCCCAAACTTCATAACCAAATTGTCTCTGGTTATACAAAGTACGTTGTTTTTCCCAGCCCATCGTAAAGTGAAAAATTTCGGCTTCTACATTTGGTCCAAACCAAGCTATTAATTCATCTCTTTTTTCATAAAAACCTTGGATAATTTTTTCACAGGTAGGGCGCACTTGTGGACCAATACGCTCATGGTAACGAACAAAAAAGCCCTGTTCAGCAAAATCACGTTCAATATTTTTAGCCTCATGCACGGCAGAATATTTTTGCGTTTCTTCGCTATAAGAAACTTCATCACAAAATATCACTCGCCCCTGTGAGGGTTCTAAAAGTTGTTTAACTTTTTCAAAAACGGGGCTTAGTTTAGGAAAATATTGCAATGATTCCTGAAATAGGATGATGTCATAACATTCCAATGGAGGAATGTGATCGTCCAAAAAGCCACAAGCAATATATTTAGGTCCTGGATGATGATGTTCCGCATAGCGGATGAGGTGTTCTGAAGGTGCAATCGCCACCACTTGATATCCCGCTTTAACTAAATGCGCTGCCATGACTCCTAAACCGCAGCCCACATCCAAAATACGCAGAGGCGGTTTTGGAAACCGACTTAATAGTAATTTCGATAAGGCTTCCTGAGCTTGTAGCAAGCTCATTTCTGAATGATTGTTTTGCCAATAACCAAAATGGAGATAATCACTACCAGTCAAAACACGATAAAAACCAAAAGGTTGAGGTAAATCAGTTATTTTCATATTTCGTTTTTAATCAGGATTACATGAAAAACTATCTATTAAGCATTTACTCATTTCCATTATACTGAAAAACATAAACATCCTGAGATTGAGCAATTTGAAACAGGGTTCTATGTTGATTGATCCTACCATTGGGAAAATATCCCACTAATTGAAATTCTTGAAATAATTCTTCAACAAATGCCGGTGTATGGTAAGTGCCACAAAGATTAGCACCTTCATCATCAGAAGCATTTTTGATAAAACCGCTACTTAGAAATTCTTCTATTTTGTCAGATTCCTGCCAAAAACAATTGCGTACATAAAATTCTCCATGCAAAGTCAGCAAAATATAGCCGCCCACTTTAAGGATTCTTTTCAGTTCTTGAATCCAGATTTTTTGCAAATTAAGTGACAGATGTGTAAAGACTGATATGAAATAAATTAGCTCAAACTGATTATCAGGATAAGATAAGGGCGGTATCAAATTATTTTTGAGGCACTTTATTTGATTTGGTAAATTATTTTGTGCCCAAGACATCAAAGTTGTATTCAGATCGCAGCCATGTAAAGCGATATGCGGTGCAATCAAATGCCAACCAACTAAATATCGCCCAGAACCACAACCAAAATCCAATAATGAATGAATATTATTTAAATCAACACCTGAATGTTCTAAGTATTGACGCATATTAAGCACACCAGGGATAATAGAATTTTGATACTCTTCAACATGATAATGCCCCTGCGTTAAATAGACTAATTCACCCGCCGGCTTATGTATAGCCGTAATTTCTTGTCTAAGTTTTTTAAAATAAACTCGCTGAGAAAAAGCATTAGCGACATCAAATTCAAAAAATGGCTCCTTTGAAGCATCATCGAAAACAATTTCAAAAAGCACTTTTTTTAAAGTTTTACTTATTTTAATGTCAAAAGCAAAACCACAGGTTTTGGCAGCGGCAATACTTGGCACATGCCCCCCAACATCTTCACGCAGCCCATCGACAATAAAGTTACCCACAAATTGTTCATCATTATAGACATTAATACTATTAATTTTTAATTTGCCAAAATTAAACACCCATCCGGCAAACCGATTGTTCGCATCAAATTGAAGTAAATGATACTTCGGCGTTTCCAGGGAATAGATAATCGGATCATATTTCAATGTTTTGGTAGGAAAATCAGTTGTATTTTGCATAAATTTTTCACTTTAATTTGATGTATATCAAAGTTCAATTTTTTTAAATTTGTAATGGGATATAACCGAATTGAATTTTTTGACTGAAAAAAAAAGGTGGGCAAATTGCCCACCCTTTTCAATAATATAACCGGCAACAAATACTATTTCTTTAAGAAATAGTATTTGTCAGAAAACAAAATTATCCGGATTCCGCCTATCAAGAAATACATCTTATTAGCCGCCGGCTTGAGAAGAAGCTTCAGCATCCTTCTTACCATCATCATCATCATCATCATCAGCACCATTATTACCAACACCACCATCTCCAAGAAGGGCAAACAACCCGTAAGTTGCGCCCCCAACAGCAGCTGCAGCAATAATAGGGGCAGCCACTAGCGTAGCACCACCAATTACTGCACCACCACCAATGATACTACCAATAGAGGCTAAACCAGCAGCACTTGCACCTTCAATTGCCAATGCACTCACAACGCCAAGAGTTCCCAAAGTCGCACCGGTATAAGTACCAATTTTTGCACCTTCACATGCCTTTTCTTTTCCTTCGCAACCTTCAGTAAAGAGTTTATCATTCATCAATTTTGCTGTTCCATATCCAGCACTAATGCCAACCACAGTCGTTCCAACCGCGCCTACAGCACCTGCTGCCCCTACAACAGCTGCAGCTTCAGCCAGACTACCCGCACTGGCGGCTGCAATAGCAGCCCCTTCTACAGCCCCTGCAGCAGCCCCCGCACTTACCGGATCAACGGCATAACTGGAACTCATGTAAGACATAGAAAGTGCTAAACTACTGATAATTAATAATTTTTTCATAAAAAGCCCTCATAATGGGTAATTATAGAAATAAAAAACCTAACAGCCATTAATATAATAGAATATTAAACTATAATCAAGTTTTTTAGTTTTTTATCAAGACTATGGCAAAACATTTTTATAGGATTGAAGCATCCAAATTTCAATAAGGCAACTTTTTAAAAAAATCCCCATCAATAAAGGCAAACATTAAACCCCCTACGATAGGTATGTCGTGGCGAACCTGCGTGTTCGCCCTAATTTCTATAGAAACAATTTTTTTAGCACCTACCAAGTTAAATCAACCAGCTTAGGTAATATTGCACCAGATTTTCCATACAAAACAAAATGTACGTGCGGCGTTAATGGCGTACTATCAGGATTAATTTCAACTAATTTAGCACCATGTTCAAGGGCAATAAAAGGTAAAGAAGCTGCCGGTTGCACGAGACTAGAAGTACCAACGCTAAAAATCAAGTCGCATTGTTCAACCGTTTTCATTGCTTTATAAAGTGTTTGCTCCTGCAAAAATTCACCAAACCATACAACATCCGGACGCAAAATTTGTTCGCAATGAGGACAACGAGGGGGTAGCTCATCAGCGGTTTGCCAACTATCAACTATATGCTCATTAACACATTTACTACGAGTTAGATTACCATGTAGTTCGATTACCTGCTGACTCCCTGCGCGTTGATGTAATCCATCAACATTTTGAGTAATCAAAGTGAATTTCGGCAGGTAAGTTTGCATGTTGACCAAAGCCAAATGACCTAAATTGGGTGGCGCCTTTGCGACTAATTCGCGTCGCCAAGTATACCATTCCCAGACTAAACGTGGATCGCGTTGAAAGGCTTCTGGAGTCGCCAAATCCATTGGATCATATTTTGCCCATAAACCGGTTTGTGCATCACGAAAAGTGGGAACACCACTTTCGGCAGAAATACCAGCCCCCGTTAATACAACTACTTGCTTTGCTGTTCGTAATGTTTGTATAAGTTGTGTTGGAATAGTGTTATCGTTCATTAATTTTTTGAAGTTGTTGCGTTCTTAATTTACTTTTCAAACAGAGTGACAAATTCTTCATAACCTTCCAGAGCTAAACTTTCTTTCGGAATAAAGCGCAAAGCGGCGGAATTGATACAATAACGTAGCCCGTTTTTCTTAGGACCATCAGGAAATACATGACCTAAATGAGAATCACCATATTTGCTGCGTACCTCAATGCGTGTCCTGAAGATCTTAAAATCTTTACGCTCAACGACATAATCCTTAGTAATAGGTTTGGTAAAACTGGGCCATCCCGTCCCTGAATCATACTTATCCATAGACAAAAATAGCGGCTCTCCGCTAACAATATCTACATAGATACCTACCTGCTTGTTATCCCAATATTCGTTTTGAAATGGCTTTTCCGTGGCATCGTTTTGGGTTACCTTATATTGTAAGGGAGTCAGTTGACGACGTAGAACTTCATCTGACGGTTTTTCATAAGGTGCCGGCTTTGGTATCTTTGCTGAAGTCAAGTTCTTATGAAGATCACTCCCCCAAGTTTTTTCCAAAAATTGATCCCGCCCTGAATAGTAGCGGTAGGACTGATAGCGCAAAGGGTTCTTTTGGTAATAATCTTGGTGTACATCTTCGGCAGGGTAAAATGCTTCAAAGGAGCGAATTTCGGTTATAACCTGATTTTGAAAATGCCCTGAAACGGCTAAAGCGGCGCGTGATTTTTTAGCAATTTCCTTTTGCATTTCATCATGGTAAAAAATGACCGGGCGATATTGTTTACCCCGATCCGCAAATTGACCTTCATTATCGGTAGGATCAATCTGATGCCAAAAAGATTCTACCAGGGCATCATAAGAAATAACTGCCTGCTCATAATGAACTTGAACTGCCTCCACATGTTCAGTTTGACCAGACGATACTTGTTCGTAGGTAGGATTTTTGAGACGACCCCCGGTATAACCGGAAATCACCTCATGCACCCCGGTGAGTTTTTCAAACCCGGCTTCTACACACCAAAAACAACCACCGGCAAAGGTTGCGATTTGCAAATTTTTTTCGCTCATTTTAGAATGCCTTGTATCTTCAGGAATGTCTTGGGAACATCCACTCACAAAAAATAAAATGCATAATGCATTTATCAAGCATTTTTTCATGGTTTTTTTGATAAATGTTGACAAAATGACTTAATTTTAGTAACTTAAACATCTTTCAATTTTATAGCGCCTCCTTAAAGACCAAAAATGGAAACTCTACAATTATGGCACAAAATTCAAGTCATCTGATTTGGATCGATCTAGAAATGACAGGACTCGAGCTCCGTCACGATACCATTATAGAAATTGCGACGTTAGTGACGGATGTCAATCTTAACGTGATTGAAGAAGGACCGGTATTAGCTATTCATCAAAGCGATGAAGTGCTGGAGGCGATGAATGAATGGAATACCACTCACCATGGACAATCTGGACTAACAGAACGAGTACGCCAAAGCAAGATTGATATCAAAACGGCTGAACGTCTTACATTAGCATTTCTGCAAAAACATGTCCCCCAGGATGCATCACCTATCTGTGGTAACTCTGTTGGTCAAGATCGGCAATTTTTATATCATTACATGCCTGAATTGGAAAAATATTTTCATTATCGCTATATTGATGTCAGCACCCTAAAAGAATTAGCATACCGTTGGTTACCGAAACTGGCAAAATTTGAAAAAGAATCTAAACATCTTGCCATGAGTGATATTTATGAATCTATTGAAGAGCTTAAATACTATCGTCAACATTTTTTAATGGTTAATGGTTATTAGAAATCCGATTTTTCCAAAAAATCTGATTTATTCAAATAATTAAATAATAGATGGCTGAAAAAGCTAAAAAAAAATGGATAAAGATTTTCTTCCCCTGGATTTATATAGTGCAAGTCAAGTACGTGAACTTGACAAATATGCTATTGAAGAATTGCGTATCCCAGGCATTTGTTTAATGGAACGTGCTGGTAGTGCGTGCTTTGATATTTTAAAATCCAGATGGCCCAAAGCAGAGCGCATCGCTGTTTTATGTGGTATTGGCAATAATGCTGGAGATGGTTATGTCTTAGCACGATTGGCTCATTTAGCCGGTTATCATACGATAGTATTACAAGTGGGAGATACGAAAAAGCTTAAATGTGACGCACGTACTGCGTTTGAATCTATGCTCAAAGTCGATTTGATGCCACTCGCATTTACGCATGAACTATTTATTGATATTCAGGTTGATGTCATCGTGGATGCTTTATTCGGTACAGGGCTTGACCGTGAGGTGTCAGGCATCTGGCGAGAAGTGATTGAAGCAGTTAATCTTTTACGTCATCCCGTCTTATCAATAGATATACCTTCTGGCTTACAGGCTGATACGGGTAGCGTTTTAGGTGTCGCTGTTCGAGCCGAGGCGACTGTGAGCTTTATTGGTTTAAAGCAAGGTTTATTGACTGGCAAAGGGCGGGATTACTGTGGTGAACTCTATTTTAATGATTTACAGGTTCCGAAAGAAACTTATAAATCACTTAAATCGACTGTCGGTCGCTTATATTATGATATCTTAGGCTGTACATTGTTAACCAAACGTCCACGGGCTGCCCATAAAGGTACTTTTGGACATGTGTTAATCATAGGCGGAGATAGTGGCATGATAGGGGCAGCGCGTTTGGCAGCAGAAGCAGCTACTAGGGTAGGTGCAGGACTTGTCAGTGTTGCAACTCGTGCTGCCCATGCACCCCTATTGAATCTCACTCGTCCAGAAATCATGACTCATGGAGTAGAAACTGCCGAACAACTGGCACCACTTTTAGATAAAGCCAATGTAGTTGTCATTGGACCAGGACTCGGTCAATCAACCTGGGCGCGTACCTTATTTGAAGCGGTTAAAGAGCTAAAAAAACCGATTGTCGTGGATGCAGATGCACTCAATCTATTGGCACAAAAACCATTTCGTTTTGATAACAGCGTATTGACACCCCATCCAGGGGAAGCCGCTCGCTTATTAGAAATGTCCACTGATGACATTCAAGCAAATAGATTTGCTGCAGTTCAAGCATTGCAAGAACGCTTTGGGGGGATATGTGTTCTTAAAGGAGCCGGTACATTGATAGCTGCTGCGACTAATGATCATCAAATTGACGTTTGCACCGATGGCAATCCAGGAATGGCTTGCGGTGGCATGGGCGATGTACTCACAGGGGTAATTGCCGGTTTATTAGCTCAAGGTATTCATACATTAGGGGCGGTGAAATTAGGAGTCTGTTTACACGCTAAAGCCGGTGATCGCGCAGCAGTTGACGGTGAACGTGGCTTATTAGCAAGCGACTTATTACCCTGGTTACGTTATTATGCCAATCCAGATTTGAGGCAAGATCATTTTGATAAATTCAGAAAACCTGACAGGTTTAGGGAAATACCTTATCCCCACGGCTACTGCCATGGAAAATTTTGGTAGCCATTTAGCGAACACCTGTCAGAGTCGGTGCATTTTGCACTTATGTGGAGACTTAGGTGTTGGAAAAACAACATTAGTCAGGGGATTTTTACGTGCCTTAGGACATACCGGTATAGTAAAAAGTCCTACCTATACCATAGTGGAACCCTATCAAATTGGTGATCGTAAAATTTACCATTTTGATTTCTATCGTTTAGGCGATCCGGAAGAATTAGAATATCTAGGCATACGCGACTACCTCGAAGAAAATATGATTGCCCTGATTGAATGGCCTGAAAAAGGGGGTACATTCACCCCCACACCTAATATCCAAATTCAATTATTTCATCATGGTGAAGCGCGTCTTTTAATTATAAATTAGAAATCCGATTTGTTTCAAAAATCGGATTTCTGGCACACCTAAAAAAATGCACATAGAAGAAATAGAACGTCAACCAGTACACCAATTTACGGAACAAGCCTATCTTGAATACGCCATGTATGTCATTTTAGATCGGGCTTTGCCTCATATCGGCGATGGTTTAAAACCGGTACAGCGGCGTATTATCTATGCGATGGCGAATTTAGGGCTTAAAGCCAGTAGCAAATATAAAAAATCCGCCCGAACGGTAGGAGAAACTTTAGGTCGTCTCCACCCACATGGCGATATGGCGTGCTATGAAGCGATGGTCTTAATGGCGCAACCTTTTTCTTATCGCTATCCATTAATAGATGGGCAGGGCAATTGGGGCTCAAATGATGATCCAAAATCTTTTGCCGCTATGCGCTATACCGAATCGCGTTTAGCAGCGTTTAGCGATTTATTATTAAGCGAATTAGGGCAAGGCACGGTGGATTGGCAACCTAATTTTGATGCCACTATGCAAGAGCCTGTTTTATTACCAGCCCGTTTACCTAATATTCTGCTCAATGGTGGCAGTGGGATTGCGGTTGGTATGGCAACCGATATTCCACCGCATAATTTGGAAGAAGTTGCCACTGCTTGTATTCACCTATTAAAACATCCAGAAGCCACTGTTGCGGACTTACGCGCCCTGATACCTGCCCCCGATTATCCCACCGAAGCAGAAATTATCACCCCACCGGCTGATTTATTAAAAATATATGAAACCGGCAACGGCTCCATTAGGATGCGGGCAACTTATACTTCTGAAAATGGCGATATTATTATTACGGCACTACCTCATCAAACATCAGGCAGTAAAGTTATCACTCAAATCGCGGCGCAAATGATCGCCAAAAAATTGCCCCTGCTAGAAGATATACGCGATGAGTCAGATCATGAAAACCCGGTGCGTTTGGTGATCATTCCCCGCTCTAATCGTATTGACATTGATAGCGTGATGACGCACCTCTTTGCAAAAACAGATTTAGAAAAGAGCTTTCGCGTTAATTTGAATATGATTGGATTGGATGGTCGCCCTCAAGTTAAAAATCTTAAAACGATTCTGTCTGAATGGCTAGAATATCGAAATCAAACCGTGCGCCGTCGCTTGCAATACCACCTGGATAAGATCCTTAAACGTTTACATATTCTCGAAGGTTTGCTGATTGCTTATTTGAATATAGATGACATCATTGCCATTATCCGCGATGAAGATAAACCAAAGCCGGTACTTATAAAAACTTATAAGCTTAGTGAGGTGCAGGCAGAAGCGATTTTAGAATTGAAACTCCGTCAACTCGCCAAGCTGGAAGAAATGAAGATTCGGGAAGAGCAAGGAAAACTTGGCAAAGAGCGCAAGACTTTAGAAAACACTTTACAGGCGGAAAATAAACTTAAGTCATTGATTATTAAAGAAATAAACTCGGATATCAAAAATTATGGTAATCCACGCCGTTCCCCGATTGTTGAACGCGAGCAGGCGCAAGCCTTTGATGAAACAACCTTTGTACCCTCTGAACCCATTACGGTCGTTTTATCAACCAAAGGCTGGGCGCGAGCCGCTAAGAACCATGATGTTGATCCCAGCAGTTTAAATTATCGCGCCGGCGATGAATTTACTGATGCTGCTCGTGGACGCAGTAATCAACAAGCCGTCTTTTTTGATGCCACCGGTCGAAGTTACTCTGTTCCTGCCCACACCTTACCCTCGGCACGGGGACAAGGTGAACCTTTAGCGAAACGCTTTACACCGCCGGATGGCATTGGATTCCTATATGTACTACTAGGAGAGCAGGATACTTCTTATTTATTAACCTCTGATGCAGGCTACGGCTTTAAAGTTAATTTTGGGGACTTATATACTAAAAATAAAGCCGGTAAAGCCATATTGACTTTGCCTAAAGGCGCAAAAATATTGCCACCCTTACTCATCACTAAAGCTGACACGGAACATTATGCCGTTGTCACCAGTGCAGGGTACTTATCTATCGTCGCCGTATCAGAATTACCCTGTTTACCCAAGGGCAAAGGTGTCAAACTCCTCAACATTCCCGCTAAAAGTCAAAAAGAGAGAGAAAAGGTAGTCGCTCTCACCTTGCTCAATCCGAGCATAGATATTTTAACGCTCCATATTGGCAAACGCCATCTCACACTTAAAGCGCGTGATATTGAAGCCTATACTTTGGAACGAAATCGGCGAGGGCAAAAATTACCACGGGGATTTCAAAAAGTGGATAGGCTGGAAGTTATCCGTCAAGCTGAGAATGAGTTATTTAGCTAATTGGGTTTTAGAATGGGCTAATTTTATCCTATTTTTGGCTTTTTTCTGTGTCTAAATCAGAATTGACAAATTTTTAGAATTAACAGAATAAAACCTAATAATGTCAATAAACCATTCTAAAAAAATTCTAAAATTCTGTCAATCCTGATAGCGATTTTGGGTTTCATCAAAAACCGTTTCCAGCCGAATGTGCACTGCCATTAAGTTAAGGGCAGACACGCAGGTCTGCCCCTACAAGACCCCACGTATTATGTGATTTTCGGTGCTAACCTGCGTGTTCGCCCTGTGTGTCTGCCCTATAAAGGTTTCTAGTAAAAAAATATAAACGGATTTATTAGGCATGGGTGGCAGGTTTAGGGGGCAAGGTCCGAATCCATATCAGAAAAACCATCAACACATCAAGCATAATCAGCACTTCCCAGATAAAAGAGGCTGATGATACGGATGAGATTAAGGGCTTGAATGGTGAAGACACCAATAACAAAACCAAGTAGTTTATGTCGCCAGGCGTGAGTAGGATAGGCAAAAATCGCGGCGGTGAAAATAATAGCCGCTTCGACACCATTACAACCAGGGCGAATAGCTACCCCAAAGTTGGCACTTTGAATAATATAGCATTTCCCTTTTGAGTGAAGTACATTTCTTGTAGGGGCAATCCTTTATGGTTGCCCTTTTTTGTATTTCACCCAAACGAAAAACGCTATATCCAGTATGTTTGTCAAGCTAAATGAGATGTACACGATTAATACAACAAACACCCCCTTAAACAATCCCTTCATTGAAATCTCATCAAATCATCAACATTGATATCACTCCGCTCGTTAGTTTTCATAAAAAAAGCCCCAAGTCATCTGACCCCAATTATTTCGATGAAATGACTTTTTATCTCAAGCCATTTCCTCTTCAAAGATTTCTCTCATTAAGAATCGGAGGTCTATAATCTCGTCAATGACTTCTGGTGTTGTGTCTAGGGCAAAGGTTTTACTTCGCAGATTTTGCTTGGGTCTTGAATAGACAGTTATGATTTTTTGGTCAGGGTTAACCAACCAACCGGTTCTCACACCCAGTTCAAAATAGGCTTTGGTCTTTCTGACCAGATAATCAATTGATTGTCTTGGCGAAAGTATCTCGATGACCAGGTCCGGCATTTGAGATACCTTTATTAAGTCATTCTTACCCTCTGGTATGACCGGGCGCTTCAGGTAAGCGCAAACATCCGGTTTGAGTTCTAGTGAAGCTTCAAGATCATATTGACTAATATCATGCTGGCTGATGTCCAGACTTAATTCGGTCATCACGGCAAGCTTCTTATCGCATTTAAATTTAAGCAAACCGGCTAAATTAGTTTGCAGTGTACTATGATTTAACGAGCCCATCTCATCTTCTCCATCAATGGCATTATTTTCAATTTCATAAGTGTCGCTCATTTTGAAACTCCTTTGTGTTCGTACCCCAAGCTGGTTTGGTGGATACTAAAATTGCTAATAAGGGCAAGCACATATCATAAAATTATGTAATTACTCAGCCTTTGCTTCTTGTATTAAGCTTCAAGCATCATAGGAAGTAAAACATAAAATGTTGAACCCACATCAACTTGTAATACAACGCCCTGGTTTCCAGCGATGATTTGATGGAAGTCGGAAAGTTGAGCATTGTTTTGTACAGCAAAATATTGTACATCAGCTTCCAGAAGACTAAATCCAATTGTCAGGTCTAAAAATCAACCGTTAGCAGTTTATTTATGCACCGGCACACCTAAATGTTCTTCCAGCAACTGGATAGTAAACTGTTCTATCTCATCAAATCTGGGTTTGCTGGGCAAATCGGATTTTTCGGTGGCGATGTCGATTTCAGCTTCTAATTGATCGGCATAATCAAGCACTGCTTTGATCGTCCATAGCCCTTGTTTAATTTCTAAAATAGTGCTTTTATATGCCAATGGAAATATAATTTCGCCTGTGCTGATTAGCTCTTTGCCTTCCAATAGGAGCCGAATGAGGTGAGACGCGAATTTGGTATCATAACCATGCTTCGTAATCAAGTCTTTTCGATGCCCCACTTTACTGAGCCGTTCTTGAATCATACTAACGGCTTTTTTGACATAAATCCCTTTTTGCAGATTCAAATCACCGACGACACAATAATCATGGTTAAACTTCATAAAGGGCAAACGTTTTTCTTTGAGTTCAATTAAAAGCTCTTTTTGCCTTTCATAATTTTTCAAGTAGTCGAAGGCGTTGCTTAGTTCATGATATTTGTCGGTGCGAATCACCATTTTATGTTTTTGGGAAAAGGCATAGCCCTTAAATTTTTTGACTAGCCCTTTATGGGGAAATTGATGCCGTTCATGCAGCAAGGCTCGCCCGGTTTCATTAATATAAACAATGTTGGATTCATTCACAAACATTTGTTCAATAATATTCGGATTATTTTCCATCGCCAGCTTGACGAATTTTTTAAATTCGTACAATTTACGATCAATGGCGTTTTTAGTATTTCTACCAGATGAATTTTTATCAATCACAGACAGATTAACTTCTTCAACCCGTTGAAAACCAAACACAAATTCTTTAATCGGTAAAAACACCCCCGAATAATCCAGATCAGAAGTCGGCGTGTTGGTCCCATATAAATGAGAACCCACTGCGATTTCGAGGATTTTGTTATCCTGTGCGATTTGAGTTAAATTCATTTTATTAAGGATTAATGGTTATAAGAAATTCGATTTTTTCAAAAATCGAATTTCTGACGAGTTATTAACTATTAATTATTATTTAGGAACGTACACAAAATAAATTCTAAAACACTTTGCTCAAACCTGACAGGTTTAGTTGTCGAAGTTATTTCAGACACGTTCCTTACTAAAGCCACCTTTCTCTAATAAAGTAGTTATTCAGGCATTTCCTCAATTATTTTCAGGGTTTCAACGCTGACAGTACAAACCCGTTTCAATAAGTCAATAACGTGTTCTTTGTAGTCGGCGAAGCGATAGGTATTGAATTTTTCGGCGATGGTTTTGTCGCGGGGTTTCTTTTCTTTGTACTGATCAAGTATCCATTCTAACGCGCTGCGGTTGCCAAGCTTGTAATCCCATGCACTGGCGGGAATGCCTTGCAAGGTGGTAGTTTGATCAAGGTAAATTTTACCAGCTTCTTTGTCGGCTTTTAGTTTGGGTTTGTTCAGTTTGTTGGTTTCTATGTCTACTTGCTTGAGTTTGTACTTTTTGGCTTTCTCATAATTTAGGTGTAAGTCCATTAGTTGCTTGCCCCAGTTTACCCATTGGGAGAAGT